>NZ_JBHUJB010000008.1:0-6672 GCF_042683245.1 Rubritalea tangerina | reverse complement strand
GAGTCGTTGGTATGTAAGGACTTAAACATACCAAGCATGCCGACTGACTCACCTTTGCAAGCTTTTTATTTACTAATTTTCAATCAGTTATGCTTAAGTGAACGCGCATGCCTAACGCCCCAACCAATCACAACGCCAAAGGCGTTGCGGCCCCCCTCTTTCGGAGTGCGGTAGCTTGCTACCGCTTTCACCGATCACTGAAGCTTGCTTCAGGAGGAACCCGATATTGTTATCAGACAGACAATTATACTCACTAATCGATCCTAAAGCGGCTCACTATCAAGTAATGATCAGATGGAAACCCAGCCGGCCAATCATTGACCAACTCAGTAACAAGATGCTTTAGCCCCTCTCCTTTATAGTACAGTTGGTCAATGCGCTTCCCATTCCTATGCGTCGCCCCCACAGCCGCCTCTACATCCGGATAACTCATCCGATAGGCGTCTTTAAATCCATCTGAAAGCAAGTATTCAGCTGCCACACTCTGACCACCATCTGCTGCCGGCACCGCATTGAAATCCCCACCAAACAATACGGGCACCCTGTCCGCCTCCTCGAAACGCACCTTGTGAAACTCCGCTACCGTAGGAAACTGCGCCATACCATACCAATTCGACATCGCCCAGACTAACACACCACCTGGTAGAAGAACCTCCGCAGCTACATTCATAAAGGACGCCCCCTTAGGACTTCTCACCCTCCCAATAGGATAACGACTCAGCACCGAAATGTTAGCCCCTTGGTTCAAGTAATCCCAGTCAGACACTGTCGCAAAATAATACCCTAACTCAGCTGCTATTTGCTCCCCCGAAGAATAGGTCTCTTGCATAAGTACCACATCTAGCTTCTTTGACCGAATAATCTCAACCACCCGATCCCGAGAATCCCAACCATCTCTCTCCTCCGTGAAATGCTTCCCCCCATGGTGGATGTTCCATACCCCCACCACCAATGATTTGTCCCCCACTTCCAGCTTAATTATAAGCGAGACAGACAATTTATACGAAAAGCATGTTGTTCCAACCAATTGACAATGCTATCCTTACTCTATGTCTAAAGCGCGTTTACTTGCCCCCTGGGTAGACGATGGGTCGGATCGTTCTGCCATTTACCATGTCGTGTCTCGCATTGTGGGGCGCGACTTTTTATTGGATGCTCGCTGTAAGGAACAATTCGTGCGCTACATGCGGATGTATGAAGCATTCTGCGGTGTGCGTGTTTTGACCTACTGCATCATGACCAACCACTTCCACATTCTCGTGGAGATACCACCAAAGTGTGATCGACACTTGAGTGATGAAGCCCTTATTGAACACTTGGAAGTTCTCTATTCAGAGGAATATGTGGACCAGGTGCGCTTGCATTTAGAGTTGTTAGAAAAGGCGACCCATCCTGAAGGCCGAGCTGCCCATACCGAACTCAGAGAGCACTTCACGCGGCGCATGTGGGACCTTGGCCTTTTCATGAAGACGCTTAAGCAACGCTTTTCGACTTGGTACAATAAGAAGCATGGAAGGCGTGGGACTCTGTGGGAGGCTCGCTATAAAAGTGTGTTGGTAGAGAATGGCTATGCGGCGCGTACAATGGCCGCTTATATCGAACTCAACCCAGTGCGGGCGGGCATGGTCGAAGATCCAAAAGCATACCGTTGGTGTGGCTATGCAGAAGCGGTGGCAGGTGGTCAACTAGCGCGCAATGGTCTGATGCGTATTCTCTCTGAGCTTGATAGTGACACAGCCGTGGATGGCTGGAGTGGAGCCCGTGATATCACCAAATACGATTGGCGCACCGTAGCTCAGAGGTATCGCCTGATCCTCTTTGAAGACGGAGCCAGCTATGATGAGAGAGCTGAAATCGCCCAACAGCAGAGCCGAGGCTTCAGTGAAGTGCAGTGGAAGAAAGAACAGGAGCGGGAGGGCAAACTGAGTATCGCTGAGATTGCGCGCTGCCAGTCGCGGTATTTCGTGGAAGGGGCCGTACTTGGAAGCCGTGAATGGGTGAATGAAGTGATCGAGGGAATCAAAGGCGACTTCTTAAGTGAGAGTCGCAAAGCCCTTTCAAGTAAAATGCGAGGGGCGCTCGATGGCTGCGGTTTATGGTCAATGCGAAAACTCGAGTGATGGCGAAGATAGCTTAATTATAAGCGAGACAGACAATTTATACGAAAAGCATGTTGTTCCAACCAATTGACAATGCTATCTTTACTCTATGTCTAAAGCGCGTTTACTTGCCCCCTGGGTAGACGATGGGTCGGATCGTTCTGCCATTTACCATGTCGTGTCTCGCATTGTGGGGCGCGACTTTTTATTGGATGCTCGCTGTAAGGAACAATTCGTGCGCTACATGCGGATGTATGAAGCATTCTGCGGTGTGCGTGTGTTGACCTACTGCATCATGACCAACCACTTCCACATTCTCGTGGAGATACCACCAAAGTGTGATCGACACTTGAGTGATGAAGCTCTTATTGAACGCTTGAAAGTTCTCTATTCAGAGGAATATGTGGACCAGGTGCGCTTGCATTTAGAGTTGTTAGCAAAGGCGACCCATCCTGAAGGCCGAGCTGCCCATACCGAACTCAGAGAGCACTTCACGCGGCGCATGTGGGACCTTGGCCTTTTTATGAAGACACTTAAGCAACGCTTTTCGACTTGGTACAATAAGAAGCATGGAAGGCGTGGGACTTTATGGGAGGCTCGCTATAAAAGTGTGCTCGTAGAGAATGGCTATGCGGCGCGTACAATGGCCGCTTATATCGAACTCAACCCAGTGCGGACGGGCATGGTCGAAGACCCAAAAGCATACCGTTGGTGTGGCTATGCAGAAGCGGTGGCAGGAGGTCAAATAGCGCGCAATGGTCTGATGCGCATTCTCTCTGAGCTTGATAGTGACACAGCTGTGGATGGCTGGAGTGAAGCCCGTAATATCACCAAATACGATTGGCGCACCGTAGCCCAGAGGTATCGCCTGATCCTCTTTGAAGACGGAGCCAGCTATGATGAGAGAGCTGAAATCACCCAACAGCAGCGCCGAGGCTTCAGTGAAGCGCAGTGGAAGAAAGAACAGGAGCGAAAGGGCAAACTGAGTATCGCTGAGATTGCGCGCTGCCAGTCGCGGTATTTTGTGGAAGGAGCCGTACTTGGAAGCCGTGAATGGGTGAATGAAGTGATCGAGGGAATCAAAGGCGACTTCTTAAGTGAGAATCGCAAAGCCCTTTCGAGTCAAATGCGAGGGGCGCTCGATGGCTGCGGTTTATGGTCGATGCGAAAACTCGAGTGATGGCGAAGGTGTCTTGGCCCTTAATTAAGGATCTAGCAAGTTAGAATCAGTGCCCGCTAAAGACTCTACTTATGGCTCCTACTGAGATTCCTGATGGAGCAATAGAACAATCCATTGCCCCACCATGGATAAAAATCAATCGATCCGACGCCATGCCATCGGAATATCTGACTCAATCGTCCCATCTGGATTCTTAATCCTCCCTGTGAAAATCCCCTCTCTCACAAATCCTAACGACTCGTAAAAGCTTATCGCTCTCGTATTGGACTCCCGCACAATCAACTCCACACGCTTGATGTCCGTGTAATGGCACACCACATCACTTAACAATTTCTCAAAAATTGCACGCCCTACCCCCTGCCCCTGGATCTCAGGATCAACCGCGATCCTCAAGCCAGATAACACATGCGAAAAGCAATAAATCCCCGGCCGATACGCATGGATCTCACCCACTAACTTCCCACTCTCTGCCTCCCTAGCCACAAAGCCTAACCCATCCGATATCGTACGTGCCACAAATTCCTCCACGTATTCCTCATCCACCTCCTCAGCAAGTAGTGCTATGCCCCCAGGCTTCGCTGCTACCCGCTTGTATAAGGCCACAATCTCAGGAATGTCTTGTACTGTCAGTGGAAGATATTTCATGTTTGTTAATGATTTTTTTGAATGAGCACCCCCTATCAAGCAAATCCATCAGCTCATGGCAAGACACTGCGTAAAATCACACTAACAATTCCTCCACCTCCCTCGGTATCAAGCTCGCATCTGTCGCCTCATCCGCTGCTATCCGCATCTGAAAACGCAATGTCTCCAGAGCTACCGGTGGCCGGTATTCACTCAAACACGCTAACAATGCCTCCCTATCACTCATTTTGTTGGTGACCTTCATCCGATACGCCTTCACTGCGATCGTTTCTGCCGCCCCTGGAGTCAATAATTCAGGCACCTGCGCCTTCATAAGCTCATAATCATCATCACCTATCTCCACCCCGCGTCGCTTACATAAAGCTCGAATCAGTGCAAAACCTTCCTTCGCATTCAATGAAGGGAACAACGGAACCTTCACATCGACTCTACCTGGCCGCTTCAGATCTACCTCTATTAGGTCAGGTCTACTCGAGGCTAACACCCACATGATCCTGCCTCTATTCCTAGTGTTAGACATCTCCTTCGCCATCATAGAATACACCCGTGATGACACACCAGAATCCCCCGATCCGGCATTGCGTTTGCCCAAGGCTTGGTCAGCCTCATCCACAAACACAATACACCTACCCAAAGCATGCAATAAGGTGAAAATCTTCTCCAAATTCGCCTCAGTCGACCCCACCCACTTGTCTCGGAAGTTGCGCATGGTCACCACTGGCACGCCCGCCTCACCCGCCAAGCATTCAGCAAGGTATGTCTTACCTGTGCCCACAGGGCCGCAAAATAGATAACCCATCGGCAGCGCTTCCAGCTCTCCTTCATTCCACAGCGCTATGTCTTGACGCAGCCATTGCTTCACTCCCTCTAACCCAACAATATCATCTAACGACCTGTCAGGCTCCACAAAATCTATTAACCCCTTGCAGTCCCGCTCGACTAATTGCTTCTTCAGCTCAGCC
Source organism: Rubritalea tangerina (assembly GCF_042683245.1). Classification (NCBI taxonomy): domain Bacteria; kingdom Pseudomonadati; phylum Verrucomicrobiota; class Verrucomicrobiia; order Verrucomicrobiales; family Rubritaleaceae; genus Rubritalea; species Rubritalea tangerina. The sequence goes on along the minus strand of NZ_JBHUJB010000008.1, from coordinate 1,786 downwards.
AAACTCTTCTGATCCAAGGGCGCTCCATCGTGTTGACGACGCAATAACAACCTCTCCACAGACATGATACTCGCACCCACCAAACGTTCCGCTATCTGGTCTAACCTTCCCTTATAGGCTTCTAATGCCACCCCACAACGCGCTTCCATCCACTCCAGCACCTCATGAATCAATGGCTGACTGGGTAAAGGTACTTCCACTGCACACATCCGACTACTCTCCGCCACCAATGGATGCAAACTATGCAAATTCTCCGATATCAGAAATGCCGCTTGATCAAACTCTTGTAAACGTGCCTCAGCAGCCCACCCGCGTAACAATGACGCCATGCTGCTCAAATCATAATTCAACATGTTAGGCATCGCAGGGCAGACCAAATGCGCCTGCTTCACAACCACCGCGACTCGTGGAGCTTCACGTCCCATGATCTTCAAGTTCCGACAATACTGCAGGTAATGCGTCATCATCCGAATCGCAGGCAAGGGATGCTGCGGAATATCCGGCGTCTCATCCAGCGACGGCCACTTACGAAATGTCTCCCCACCCCTCTCGACCCGTAAACCAAAGCCCAGATCGTAGCTTAATATCACATCAAACTGCGGTAAAAGCGTCTCCATCACAAAGTCACTAAGACTCCCCAGCTGTCGCTTCTTTTGCCCAATCAACACACGGTCATTCACATTGCCATGCAATACAAAACACCCCGCCGTCCCACTCTCGTAAGACGCGATCACCTCATTCGCCCATTCAGGAAGTAAAATCACCCTATCAAACTCCTCCATTCCCTCCTCCCACTGCAACTATAATCTCCTCCCAGTTTTGGAAATCTTCCCACTCCCCCTAACCTGCAAAATGGTGAAATCGCATTGCATAACACACCAACTGACACATCACCCACATTCCAATGGTATAAATGCGCATCGGATAAACCACGCTACCACCATGAACCCTGTCTACCACAACACCCACAACCGCCGCTCCTTTATCAAAAAAACAACCACCCTCGCCGGCACACTTTCCCTTGCCCCCAGCTTCCTCTGGGCGCATTCCTCTAACGATCCCTCAGCTGAATTTCATGTCGCCTTCCTCTCTGACCCCCACATCCCAGAGGACCCTAACGACGGATGGAATGGTTTTCTGCCCATCGATAATATGCAAAAAGTCATCCCCAATGTGCTCAAATCTCAAGCCCAAGCCACCATCATCAATGGAGACGCAGCACGCCTCATCGGGACCGTCGCCGACTACCAAGTCCTCAAACGCCTCCTCCAACCCGTCGCTGCCATCAACCTCATACTACGCAGTTCAGAAGGAACACTAAGAGCTACCAAAAACCTCGCAGTCAGCGGGATGATTGAAGCAGTGAGAGATCAAACCAAAATCGTCGACACCAAACAAATTAACGCTGTTCTAATGCAGCCCCATTGGCGTCACAACCAACAGCTAGAACCTGTGCAACCTATCGCCATGACCAACAAGGAGAAGAATAAATGAGGCCACCAATAGCTTCATAAATTTTTGGCTAAACGGAAGCTGGCTCTGCAGAGATGCAACCACGCTGAGGGATAACCAAACCAAAAGCGACCGAGAGAGTCGTAAAACAACAAGGCTGCACTCACCAAGAAACTGTGAGTGCAGCTTTCTGCATCATAAAACTGCTCTATCGAGAGCTTTTGGTCATGCCTCAAAAAATCTCGGGGCTTGGGGCGGAGCCCCATCTACGAATCCCAAAGGCATCATACTCTCAAAAATGGGTACAATACTTTTGGAAGCAAATTCTGATGAA
>NZ_JBHUJB010000007.1:0-5030 GCF_042683245.1 Rubritalea tangerina | reverse complement strand
ACTCACCTTTGCAAGCTTTTTATTTACTTATTTTCAATCAGTTATGCTTAAGTGAACGCGCATGGCAGATTGCAGATTGCAGATTTCAGATTGCAGATTGCAGATTGCAGATTGCAGATTGCAGATTGCAGATTGCAGATTGCAGATTGCAGATTGCAGTTGGGGGTTATTGGTGGGATTGCGGGGATGCTTATTGTAGCTTGGTGGAAGTGTATGAATGGCCTTCTACGGCGCTGAGTTGTTGGGCGGTTTCTTTGACGATGGTTTTGATGGCTTTGGCATCGAGTTTTCCCTGAATGGTGAGGACTACGTCGCTGAAACCTTCTTCGAAAATGAGTGTCACCCCATTGACTGTGAGGCGGAAACGGGAATGTTCGTCCTCCTCCTCGGTTTGTGGGTGAAGAGTGTGGGGGATGCTAGGTCTATAGAGTTTGTCCAAGGCTTTTTTATTGGTCGACTTGAGTGCTTGCTTTTTCTCCTCGTACACCTTCTTGAGTATGTCTTTTGTTTCTTTTCTTTTGTTTCTTGATCCATAGGGGTGTCTGGATCCTCAAAGGTGCTCGCGTCAATGGGGGGCATATCGAGCCGCACATCGAAGAGGAGGTTTGATTCACCGTCTTTTCGAGAGAAGCGGAATTGGCTCCACGGCCGTTCTTCAACAAGCGTCCATTGTTTCGTGTCGAGCTTGAGCTGCCACTTGCTGAAGTTATCGATAATGTCGCCTGAGTCTATCCAGCGTTTGCCCCAATCGATGGTGATGGAGTGGGTCTCGGAATCGTAGATCGCTTCATGCTCGAAGACCCAGCCAGGGCCCTGACCTGAGTTGACTTGGTGAATGGTATAGTCCTTCAGGTCGAGATAGTAGACTGGTGTGTCCTTTTCCTTGCGCCTGTCTGTGTAGCCCAAGGAGCCAATGATGTAGATACGGTTGCCGACGAGAGTGGCACTGTGAAAGTCAGTGGCTGGAAAGATGTCTTCGGAATAGCCGAAGATTTGAACCTTTCCATTCGCGTCTTTTACGATGACGTCGTTGTAGATGAAGAAATCTGGGTCGTAGTAATCTTCATGTTCACCAGCGATGAGAATCGTTCTACCATCTTCTAACTTAGTCTCAGACATTCCGAAGCGCTCATAACTCCAACATGGCTTGTAGGCGAAAGAACTCGGACCATCGAAGGCGGCATTGGCTTGATAGGCATTAAGCTCCTTCTGCACACAGTAGACCCAGAAGGGATTGGTCATGTCCTGCGCCTGCTTGGACCCACGGCGAGCATTACGCCATTGCTTGAATGCTTCTTTGGTGACTTTGGTGGTGTTTTCAGCCGGTGAGGACATGAGATAGGTCGAAGTAAAAAGGCTCAATACTAGAGCGGCCGTAATGAAGGTGAGATTCACGATAATAGATTATGCTAGAGATGGCTCTGTCTTTGAGGTTCCAAAACGGAGCGGGAACTACATTGTAAGTGCCGTTGTTGAGAAGTGTTCTGGTAGCGTAGGTGAGTGAGTTTTTCTGTATCGGAGTGTGGGTGGCCAGAAACTTGTGATAGAGTTCTCTTCTGCTTTACCTTTGGGAGAGCTTTGAAAAATTCGAGTAGGGAGGAGTATGAGGTTTGCATTGCTAAAATGAGATCAAAATTATGAGAGGAACCGTTTTTGCTCAGTAAGTATCTTTTAATTACCGTGGGTTCGTAAAGAAATCGTCTCATATTGGGTTTTCACCATGCTCATATACCTTTTCTCTGTATGAGTACTTTTTGGAGCTATTATCACAGATCGATTTCTTTAGCTCTTCTCTGAGTTTATCGTCGGGTAGCTGTGATACCGCGTACAAGAGTGTTTCACGATACGCTTCTATGGTTTCGGCTTCATAAGAAAGTGAAACTGCCTGAAGAACTGGATTCGCTTCTCTCTCAAAATTGATGAAGAGGTCAGCCCCAGGTGCTAGCATACTGCCGAAGCCGAGTAGGTCATCAGATGCTATAGCTGTCGCCTCTCCTGAGCTTGAAATATACTGTAGTTGAGGAATGGGCAGAGAAACGTCATGGTCTGATATGTTTTTCACATAGACTTTAAAATAAAGATGCTTGCGGTCCTTTGATAGTTGATTTGTGTAATGGACTTTGAGCCCAGGGCTGATGTTTTTGACGTTGTTCGCTAGAGTTTCGATCACAGCAAACCGACTGTCAGCTTTGCTATTACGGTCGATTAAAAAGTAGGCAATTATACCTCCTACGATCATTAGAAGGATTGTTATTAGATCTGCGATATCTATCGCCCAGTTGATTTTGCTTAAAAGTTCCAAGCTCACTGTATGGTTAAATTTTGATGGCTATGCCGCGATGCCTTTGATGAAGGTGGCTACGTAGTCGATGGTTCTTGTTAGGACGCGTTTTCGGGTGGGAGTGCATTTGGAGAGTTCGGGGGGGCCTATGATGTTGATTTTGCAGGCGAGGGTTTGAGTTCTTTGTATCGACTGAAACGATGAATTGGGAGTGGATAATGGTTAATATTCTAACAGTTAGTTGTAGTGGTGTGGTGTAGTAGAATGTGTGGGATGGGTGGGGAGCTTTCAAGCGATAAAGGGTGATGACAGAAGATTAGAGGTGGCCGATACGCTCAGTGTGAGAGCGGTGCTAAGATAGCTTGTATGCAAGGTGGAAGTATTTTGGGGGGCTTAGCTGTAGGTCTCGTTGTAGATGTCGCGGAGGCTTCTATCCCCGTAGTACCAATAGCCACCTGGGGCTACATCGTAGGCACCATCGTTGAGCAATGTTTTGGTGACATAGGTGAGTGATACCTCTTCCCCTCGGAATAGCACTTTTCTGCCAGAGGCTATCACAGCGGTTTCATCCCCTTGAGAGAAGGTAATTGTGTCGCCGATCTTGAGTCCCATTTCTAAAAAATTCTGATTCGGTCGGCGTATGACCTTCTTGCTAGATTTCTGAGTCTCGCTGTCCACCTTGGTGGCTTCCTCAATAATGGAGGGGGTCACATCCTCTAATGCCATGAGCCTCAACAATGCGATGGCCTGATCTGCCTCAATTTTGAAAAACTCACGCTTGCTGTTGATGCGGTAGGGACCGAAGGCTTGGTGGAAAGCTCGCTCGACTTTGGAGTAATCTTCGACTCTCGCTGCATATGCGCACTCGAATGGGACGGGAACCCCCGTAGAGTAGAGTTCGTTGAGGCGCGTTTGCACCTCGTCGCGGGAGGTTTTGCCAATTTTTACTAGGCCATCCATGACCGGGTTTGTCAGCACGTAGACGATTCCTTGTTCGTTATTCATGTTGCTATGCTCGGATTAACTCGCGTTGTACTTTTTGAAGTTCTCGGCTTGTTCGAAGATCTCTTTGTAGACTTCGTCGCGTTCACGGGTGGGAGTGCATTTGGAGAGTTCGGGTATTTTTCCTATGATGTTGATTTTGCAGGCGAGGGTTTGAGGTCTTTTTTATCGACTGAAACGATGAATGGGGAGTGGATAATGGTTAATATTCTAGCAGTTAGTTACAGTGCTGGGTTGTGCGTCTTGAGAGTTATGTTATTTGTAGGTTCTTTTTGACGAAGGTTTGCTTCCTGTCTGGAACGAGAGTGTTGAGGTGCTTTGAAGTGAACATTGCATTCACTGGGTGGTCTTGCTCGTAGGTGATGCGCTTGCTCTCGATTCTGTAACCAAGCGATGCAAAGATGGTCTCGAAGATGGCTTCAACCAATTCGATTTCGTAGAGACGTAGCATGGTCGGCATTGTCTTCATTTCGAGTCGGTGAGGGGTGGTGAAGATGAGGAGCCATGTCGACTCCTCCGTAAGTTCGAAATGCTCCCAAAGGCTGAATTGCGTGAGGTGGCGTTTAAGTTTACTGAGTTCCTTTTTTCGCTGTTCCTTGGTTTCAAGTTCTGGGCTCTCGATTATGTACTCGATCTGGCGACCAGGGAACAAACCTGTGCCACCGCGCGCGTAGCTAACAAGTTCGTCTTCTTGTAACACTCTACCTTGTGGCGTGTAGATAGTTGCCTTGAGGAAGGGGAACTTAGGTCTGAAGCGGTTTTCTAACCACTTAGCAACATTTGTTTTACGACTGGCCGCACGCTCATAGTCATATCGGCCTGGGCAGAAGTCTCTTTCTGAACGTGGATTTCTCGAAAATTCGAGAGTCACATCTACACCCTCTACTTCGCGGATACGTTCCGCGAGTGGTAGTAGTTCATCGGGCGTTGTTCGGTAGGATTTAGTCAGTATTTGGTGGAGAAGCGTTTCATTCATAGATACACACACGATCGAAACTAATGGTATTGTTTGCTGGGGGGAGACGTCTTTACGGAAGTTTGATAGGATAACTCGATGTTACAGGTGGGTTTATTTTAACCTTGTGACGGCTACAGCCTTGTTAGTGCCGTCTACGATCATCTTCGTAATTCCGTTTGATTGGTAGATCGTAACCTTAGGCATGAACTTGTAGGTGATTTTCATTTGGAAATCAGTCTGTTGCCAGATCTGACCATTCATTAGCTTCACAATAGTTTCTCCCTCCCAGCCGTTAAACTCGCCATCAATCTTAGATTCAATAGCGCCACCGCGAACTCCTCCTACACCGCCACCAGCGATGGCTTTTGCAGCTCTGCTAATACCCTCCTTGACGCCAGTGTCCTTACCCTCTTTGTGGCCTTGGAGATAAAGGTTGATTAGCGTTATACGTAAAGCTTCTCTCTCCGCTTTACTCAGCTTTGAGTAGCCTATCTTACGCGCATCATTCTTCGTGATGAGTTGATCGATCTTAATATCGGGATACTCCTTCGCCTGAGTCAAAAGGGGGGTAAGTGATACGAGTACAAGTAATGTAATTTTTCTTGGAAGGTGTAGTGGCATGAAACAAGGAGGGTTTAGTTTGTTGCGAGTTTGGCGGCGACTTGGCGGAAGTTGGCTAGGCCAGTTTCGATGTTGTCGATGATTTCTTCTGCTAGGATGTCGGGGCATGCGCGTTCACTTAAGCATAACTGATTGAAAATAAGTAAATAAAAAGCTTGCAAAGGTGAG
>NZ_JBHUJB010000006.1:0-6984 GCF_042683245.1 Rubritalea tangerina | reverse complement strand
ATTCAATATCAGGCTTTCCGTCTACTACAAAAAAGCTCGTAATCGACCTTAACTACGTGCCATTCTGGACAGTCACACAGTCCGCTGGAACCACCGCATTGGCCAGGACATAAGCCGTTAGATCGAGCCTACCATTACGACCCTATTCCGGCAGCTTTGTCAGCGGATGAGGTAAAGCATATTTTAGGAATTCAGGGCAACGTCTGGACGATTTTCATCCACGAGGAATGGTTGTTAGATATTTCTACTTGGCCGAGGGCAGCTGCGATTGCTGAAACGGGGTGGACTCAGAAGTCACAGAAGGACTGGGATGATTTTTATCAGCGACTGAGTCAGGTCCACAGGAAGCGTTTGGATGGGATGGGTATTAACTATTGGTGGGAAGAGACACGAACGCTTGGTGAGTGGTCACCGAATGAGCTTAAGCCAGGGGAAGGGCGTGTGGAATTAGAGTTTGATGTGAGTGATGCGATTCACGAGGGGGACTACGAAGTGAGTTTCAATTATACTGGGGGAGCGATGGGGTTAAGTATTGAGAAGGTGGGGCTCTATAAGGATGGAGCGCAAATTGATGTGGATAAACACAAGGGATTTACTGGCAGTAGTCAGAAAGACAATGTCTATCGATTCAGTGTGCCAGCGATTGATAAGGGGGCTAAGTACACGCTTAGAGCTCGGGTGTATGGAGATGGGGGGCAAGAATCTTCAGGGAGCGTGATCCAGAGCAAAGTCGAGACTAAGGTGTTGAAGAAGTTGCCATACGAGTAGCGCTTGTTGGCGGAGGATGGGTATGTGTCAGGGCAATGGGTCCTGGCACATTTTTGTTAGAAAGTATGAGAGTTGGGTAAGAATGTCTTTTCAAAGTGTGAGGAATGCTGCATGAGTCTGAGGGTTGAAGGACGATTTAAAATTTGAAGGGCAGGCGGTAGTCATTGGCGGGAGTGTGGCGGGTTTATTGGCGGCTGGTGTGTTGGCTCGTCACTATGAGCGAGTGTTGGTGATAGCTCCAGATGGGGGCAAGCAGGAGGTAAGGGAGCAACCACAAGGACACCATGTGCATGGTTTATTGAGTTCGGGGTGGAAAGCGATGGTGGGGATTTTTCCGGGATTGGAGAAGCGTTTGCGAGACGCGGGAGCGGAGTGGGTACACTTTGGCAAAGAATTTCGGTGGCATCATTTTGGTCATGTTAAGGCGGGCTTTGATGCATTGATGGAGGGGCCATTTATGAGCAGGGCCTGTTTGGAAGGAGCGATTCGAGATGAACTGTTAGGTTGTGATAGGATTGACTGGGTAGGAGGTAAGGTCGTGGGGCTCAAAGGGGAAAGTGCGAGGGTGAAGGAGGTTGTGTTAGACGATGGAAGGGAGATAGAAGCTGATTTAGTGGTAGATTGTAGTGGGAGAGGGACGCGCTTGCCTGAGTGGCTCAGGGGGGTGAATGGTGAGGAGGTGAGTGAGGAGTTGATCGCATCTGACTTACGCTATTGTTCATGTCGTTTCAGCCGTGTGGAAGTGGAGGGATGGAAGGCCTTATTTGTAATTCCCAAGCCACCTGAGACGCGGGCTGGAGCGGTTTTCCCTTTGGAGGATGGGAGTTGGTTAGTCACTTTATCAGGTAGGAAAGGGGATGAGATGCCAACAGATGCGGAGAGTTTTCAGCGTTATGCCGAGACCTTGGCAAGTAAAGAGGTGGCAGAGGCTATACGTGAGGCAAGTCCACTTGGGGGGAGTTTGAAGCATTATCGTTTTCAGAATAGTCGACGGTATGACTACGGAGCTTGTGCGTTACCCAACAACTTAGTGGCTTTGGGGGATTCTGTGTGTAGTTTCAACCCGCTGTTTGGACAGGGGATGACATTGTGTGCCTTGGAGGCAGAGAAGTTGGATGTGTGGCTTGCGATGGGAGCGGAGAGGTCGCGTGCGTATTTTGAGTTGATTGACCCACTGGTGGATCATGCTTGGGAGATGGTGATGGTGGAGGATATGCGGCATACTGGCTTGCTTGGAGAGCGATCGCTGAAGGTGAAGTGCATGCAATGGTTGACTGAGAGGGTGTATGCGAAGACTGCGGTGGATGGGCAGTTAACGCGGATTCTCTACGAGGTGATTCACTTTGAGCGGGCTGCGACTGACCTGTGCAAGCCGCAGCATCTGTGGCGCCTTTTTTGAGCGGTTGAGATTGTCGTTTATTCGACGTTAGTGAGGGATTTGTTGTCACTTGATTCTTTAGGGGACAGGTGGGGTGTATCCCTGCAATTTTCAAGGCTTTGGGTGGAGTTAAATGGTGGTTGGGAGTTTCTGATTGCGAGGGGGCAAGCGATGGCGTACATCCATGGGCTGTGCTGTTTCTCTGGCAATGGGGAGGCATTCACACAGCTACCACACACTATGAAAAAATCTAACTATCAGGCCCTCGCCGAAGCGAGTGGGTCGAGCATCGCATGTGCTTTATGGTCACCATTCTTATCGGGAGATCACGAATGGGAGGGGCATGGAGCTATGCGTGGGTTGGAGATATCTGTTAGAGAAAGGGGGGAGGCGTGAAATACACTTTGGTAGCGAGTTTATTATGGGCGGGAGCATGGCAGGTTTTTGGGCAAAGTATGCTCAGTAACGGTAGTTTTGAGACTGCTGCGGATAGTAGCTATAACCAATACCACTACAATCGCTTCACGACGGTGGCGCCATGGGTGATCGACAGGGCTGGGAATAATTATGGAGTAGCTAGGGTGAATCAGTCCTACGCGAGCTCTTCGGCGGTACAGGTGGGGAGTTTGGTTGGGAGTGCGGGGATGTGGTTGAGTGCGAATGGCAATGTGTCACAGGCAGCGAGTACGAGTTTCGCGGCGATGGGAGTGGGGCAGTTGGAATTTTCGGTAAAGATTGGTCAGAGTAGTAACTTTGCGGCGACGAACTCGATAGCATTGGAGGTTTTGGATGGGGACGGGACGGTTTTGGCAAGCAATGTGATTACGAGTTTGAGCCCGGGAGATGACTTGAGCGCATTTAGTTTGAGTTATGCCACGAGTGGGCAGGAGGCTGGGTCTCCGAGTGTGAGGGTCAGGTCGGGAGCGGGTAGTACGTCTGGTGTCTTTGTGATCGATGATGCGCAGTTGTTGTTTGAGGGGGAGGCCAACTCTCAGAAGCTTATTGAGCCGGTGGTGTGGGTAAATGTCGACACGCAGTTAGGGGCGGGTGGTCCCGTAAAGAAATATTGGGAACATAGACACGATCAAATCACTGGGGAGACGGGGGATAAGGTAGGTGTGCTGTTTGTTGGGGATTCGATTACCGACCAGATGACGCGCAGTCTTCAGACGGGGCCCTATGTCTTGGTTGATTCCGAGCACAAACCATTATTTGATGCGACCTGGACTTCACGTTTCAAGCCAGTGAATGCTGGGATTGCTGGGCAGGTGACTCAGAATATCCGCTGGCAGGTGGCGAATGGAGTGTATGATTCCGTGGCCAAGCCAGAGGTGATTTCATTGATGATAGGAACCAACAACCTGCATCAAAATGCGATCGCGTCTGGGTCATCGCCGGCGCCGGCGCTGGGGGATGTAGAGAATCGAGAGGATGTGGTGATTGGGATTCAGGCTGTGGTGCAAGATTTGCGGGCATGGTCGCCGGACTCCGTCATTTTACTGCACAGCATTTTGCCACGAAACTTCAATGGGGCAGATCCGGTTTCCAACAACTTAGTGGAAGGCGTGAATGCTGACATTGCGGTGTGGGCTGCGGGGCAGGTGGGTGTGGAGTATGTCGATCTTTACACTGCATTTTCTGATGGCAGCGGGGGGATTGATACAAGTCTCTATGATACTGACCAACTGCATCTGAGTTCGGCGGGGTACAGCAAGTGGTTTGAGGTGTTGAAGCCGCTGGTGGAGGACGTGTATGTGGTAGGTCCGCAGCATATAGAGCAAATGGATATTCCTCAGCATCGGGGGACCGTGGCAGCTAAGCCTGATTATTCAGAAGTGGAAGGGAAGGCGGGGACCTTTGGGTGGAACACATCGGACAAGTCTGAGACTTGGAGCGAGGCGTTTCAACGCGCTCGGGGGACGGCACCTACGCAGGAGGCGGAGTTGGTGTTTATTGGAGATTCAGTATTGATGTCATTTGGCAGTGTGGGGGGGCGCACGCATACTTTTGACCGAGGGAGTGCTACTTGGAATGCATTCAACTACGACCAATACAGTGCGGTGAATGCAGCGATGTCTGGCAACCAGACACAAAACACCTTGTGGATGCTTGAGAACGGTTTGTTAGACGGGATTGGTAAGCCGAAGATGTTTGTTGTGATTATAGGAACGAACAATCGTGAGGGGGTGATTGATAGCGGAGGGACTGAGCTGGTGTTTAATCCAGATGGAGCACAAACAAGCCAGCAAATTGCGGAAGGTATTTTATCGGTGGTTCAAGGTATTCAGGCGATTCATCCGAAGGCTCATATTGTGTGCACCAATTTTTTACGCGGGGCGCACGTGGGGGATCCTGAACGTGTGGTGACCCAAGAAGTGGATGTCATTTTAGAGAAGGCATTTGCCCGAGATAGTTCTTCATATTTGCATTACTTTGACATCAATGAGGTATTTATTGATCCGGCATCTCCGAATGGAGCGTATTATTCAAATTACCATGTTGGGGACAATATTCACCCGAATAACAATGGTTACACAGCCCTTGCAACTGCATTGCAGCCCTACATCGATAAATATGTAAAGGTGAGCGACAGGACGAACCGGGAGTCAGGAGTGACGGCAATCGACGCGACGGGATGGCAGGAAGAGGTGGCTCGTGGGACAGTGGCAACAGTGAGTGATTTCTCCCTTATTCGTCAAAATGCGGGGGTGACGGTGGATTTGTCAGGATTAAGTGGGGATGCTGCTTATGAATTTATAGTGAGAGCGCGTGATGTGGGGCAAGCGTCTGCGATTTTACTAGCTGATAGCAATGGCAGCATGCGGTTAGAGCAATGGAATAACCGTGAAAAGATGGGAATCAGCTATGGTGGAGATCACGTTTTTGAGCCCCTCTATGGGACAAGTGTGGCTTCGCCCTATGGTGGATTTCAGCATATGGTGTTCAACGTGCATGCGGAGGCTGGGTTTACGCATGTCTTTTTGAATGGCAGCTTAGTTGGCGTGTTGAATCGGGCGTATACGTTCAATCAAGCCGCGAGTTCTTTGGCCAACATCTCTGCTGAGCCCTTGGGGGCAGCGAACGAAGAGGTTCTTCATGGCTTTGCGGCGTATGATGGGGTTTTGAGCGATGAGGAAATTGCGCGTCACCACCGGGCTGCTTTTTGTTATGCATTAGCTGAGGTGGAGTTCAGTCAATTTCCGAAGCATCTACAGTTATATCCACGTGGGGAGGGGGGGACACTTGTGACGGTTCCGGTATCGGGAAATGTGTTAGAGAGTGGGTATGATGCCGTGGTGTTGAAGCTGTGGCGAGATGGGGTCGTCTATGGGGGGGAGGTTGTATCACCATTGACATATGTGGATGGTGAGGCTGCGTTTAGTCTGAGTCCTAGCATTGTTCCTGAACTCGCACAATACACTGTTCGTTGTTATCTAAGGGATGCAAGTGGAGACACACTTGTAGGCATTGCACATAACATTGTGGCGGGGGATGTTTACTTGGTTCAGGGGCAGAGCAATGCTTATGCACGAAATTGGAATGGTTCGGCTAATGAAAACTTGGGGCCCTACCTACGTTCCTTTGGGACGAATCCGATTTTTCAGTTTGGGGAATCAGCGAATGAGGAGGCGATGCGTGCGGGGTTCACTCAGGCAGATGTAGATTGGCACTATGCTATCGCTGATGAGGATGTTGATAACAATGACGACGACAGAGCACGCGGGCATGTGGGGCAGTTAGGGGCAAGGATTGGGGCTGCCTTGATTGAGCAACATCAGGTGCCTGTGGCTGTTATTACAGGGGCTCACGGAGGGAAGCAGTTAGATTTTTTTCCTCGAAATGACAGTCAGCCATCGGATACAGCGAGTAACTATGGCAGGTTGTTATGGCGGTGCCAGAAGGCAGGTGTGACGCAGGCGATTCGTGCCATTATTTTTTGTCAGGGTGAGAGTGATGAGGGAATCATTCACGGGCGCGTAGCAGGGACTCAGACACCTGAAGCATACGACGCGATGTTCAGTGCGCTTTATCATGATTGGATGAATGACTATGGGGTGGAGCATACTTATGCGATTCAGGTGCGGCCAAAGTGTTATGATTGGGTCGAGCCTAGTGATACGCGTTTGAGGAACTACCAGCGTTTGTGGGCTGACAAGTTCAGTAACTTTTCAGTGTTTTCGTACAATGCGATTGCTGGGCAATTGAATCCTGACTTTTGCCACTACGACTATGTTGATGGTTATGAAGCGATGGGCAATCAGATAGCGGCAGCGATGGGGCGTGATCTTTATGAGATGGCTGACGGCGGTAACTTGGATGCGCCCAACCCGATGAAAGCATCTTATTCAAATGGGTCTCGCACTGAGATTGTCATTCAGATGCGCCATCTGGGAGATAGTTTGATTGTAGATGCTGGAGTTGAAGACTATTTTCAGTTAGAGCGTGCTGACGGCACAGCAATCAATGATCCGTCAGTCACCCAAGTGGAAGTGCAACAGCATACCCTGACTCTCACTTTGTCTGGTGTGGCACCAGCTGAGGCGGCTAGGGTAGCGTTTCAATCTCATCAATTAGAAGTGGGGGCGGATTATTGGGTGACGAATGCCAATGGTGTTGGGATGCTGACCTTTTCACAAATGTTAGAGGGGGCACTTACTCCGTTAGAGACTTGGCAAAGAGAGGTACAAGGTGTTGCTCCAGGGGCATCTACTCAGACTGATACGGACGGGGACGGGCTAGTGGAGTTAATGGAATACGCATTGGGGACTGACCCGAATGGCACGTAGTTAAGGTCGATTACGAGCTTTTTTGTAGTAGACGGAAAGCCTGATATTGAA
>NZ_JBHUJB010000005.1:0-254784 GCF_042683245.1 Rubritalea tangerina | reverse complement strand
ACACACATTCAGAGAAATTTCACATCGAGGAGCCAAGCGAAGTGCCGCTTAACTACGTGCCATTCGTGACTGTCCATGATCTAGGTAAATATATGTCTGTGGTGACATCACCACATCGTGTCCCATTTTCGCAGCACGAATGCCTCCGCGCTCACCTTGCCATGACATCACCGTAGCATTCTTCGCAAGCCCCCCCTCGAGAATTTCATCCCAACCTACCATCCTGCGACCTTTCTTCGTTAAATAACTATCCAGCTCTTTGATAAACCAACTTTGCAGCTCATGCTCATCCTTCAGACCATGCTTCTTCTTATGCGCTTGGCAAACTTTGCACCCTTTCCACCACTTCTTCTGCACCTCATCTCCGCCAATGTGAATGAACTTGGAAGGGAAAATTTCTAACACTTCATCTAGAATCTCTTTGCACATCTTGACAGTCTCATCCTGCCCCACACACAGCACATCCGTCCCCGGGTGAGTTGGGAATCGCTGCGCATCTGCCGGATAGGTATACACGTAGTCAACTCGCTGCTCGATCCCCAAACAACCACGCTCAGGATACGAGGACACGAGCGCATAACAATGCCCCGGCATGTCAATCTCAGGTACCACAGTCACCCCTCGCGCCTTCGCGTATGCCACCACATCATGCATCTCTTCTTGCGTGTAAAAGCCACCGTACTTCTCGGTCTTCCCCTTTTCCGGGTACCCCGGCTGGATCCTCCATGCCCCATGCTGCGTTAAATTCGGATACTTCTTCGATTCAAAACGCCAACCATGCCCATCCGTCAAATGCCAGTGGAACACGTTCATCTTATGCGCGGCCAACCGATCCACAAATCGCTTCACCTCATCAATCGTCTGAAAATGTCTCGAAGAATCTAACATGAGACCGGCCAGCCAAAACGTGGTGCGTCCTGCACTTCAATCAATGGTACTTCCACAGCCTCCCGCTCCAGGCTCGCATCAAATACCTCAACTGGCATCGCCTGCAATAATGTCTGCAGCGCGTAATACACCCCTGCACTCGACTTCGCCTTGATCACAATCCCCTCGGGCTTCACCTCTAAGCGATAGGCTTCCCGATGCGGCAAACTCGTATCATCCAACACCTTGATATCTCCCCCCTTTTCAAAACGCACGGGCATACCTAAGCGCTCTAATCCTGCCTTCACTGCTGCCTGATGCTTAACATCTACACTGACAGTCAGCGCGCCTGAAAGTTTCAATGCCTTACCTTCCACTCGCTGCACCTGCATCGGCTTAGGAATGAATCCCAGCTCATCACCCTGCGCATGCACTCCCCATGACAATGCCATTGCCCCTAGTAAAAATAGTTTTTTCATAATCTTGTGGTAGCTAATCGTGAGGCCCTTATACCTCGATCTGAGTGTTATCCTACACTTCTTACCACACAATGCGCCACCCCATAGGTCGCATTTGCGCAGCAAATATCACACATTGCGATGTATGATATCCACATCTCCCTGCATTTTCCAACACCCCCCCTACAAAACCCACTCCGATACGCCTGCAAAGCACCTCATTCCCACAAAACTTTTCCTCGGCTATTACCACAATCTCTGGCAGGAATGCGCCTATGCAGATCCACAAAGCCAGCTTTGACATCAGTGCCCCTGACCTCGACTCCTGCCCTGCCCCTGAATTTCCAGAGTTTGCCTTCATTGGACGATCCAATGTTGGCAAATCCTCCCTCATTAACGCCCTTGCAAACCAACGCAAACCCCTCGCTGATGTCTCAAAAACCCCCGGTCGCACCCAGATGATCAACTACTTCCGCATCAATGATAGTTGGCACCTCGTCGACCTCCCAGGATACGGCTTCGCCAAAGTCTCCGGAAAAAAACAACATAAGTTCAACGAGTTCGTCTCTGACTACCTGCTCAACCGCGAAAACCTCGTCTGCGTCTTCGCCCTCATCGACTCCAGACACAGCCCCCAAAAACTCGACCTCGAATTTACCCAGTGGATGATGGAATGCGGCATCCCCTTTGTCCTCGTCTTCACCAAGGCTGATAAAATGAAGCCCGGTGCCGTAAAGAGAAATGTCGATGCCTTCCACCAAGCCATGCGCGAGTGGTGCGAAGGACTCCCTCGTACCTACATCACCTCGTCTTCCACCGGTGCCGGACGTAAAGACATCCTCGAGTTCATCGGCCAAGCCATGGACAATACCTCAATCTAAGCTTTTTCAATTCCATCATTGTAGTTCTAACACCAAACCCTATATTCCTCTTCACTATGAGACCCAAACATCATCGCTCCTTTGCTGCTATCGCAGGGGCCACCATCGCTGCATCAGCCCTTTTTACCGCTTCCACTACCGCCCAAGAAGCTGAAGCCGCAGCTGCTGAGGCAGCCACTCCGGAAGCCGCCAAATCTGCTGCCGCAGAAAAACTCACCGTCGGTTCCGCTGTCCCTGAACTCAAGGGCATTACTTGGCTCCAAGGTGACCCCGTCAAATCATTCGACGAAAAAGGCAAAGTCTACATGCTCGAACTCTGGGCCACTTGGTGCGGCCCCTGCGTCGCCATCATCCCCCACGTCAATGACCTCCACAAAAAGTACGCAGACAAAGGCCTCGTCATTGTCGGTATGAATGTCTGGGAAGACGATATTGAAGCTCCTAAAAAATTCCTCGCCGACCAAGGTGAGGGCATGTCCTACCGCGTAGCCTTCTCAGGTGGCGGTAAAGGTGACTTCGCCACTGCTTGGCTCAAGCCAGCAGGCGTCCAAGGCATCCCTCACGCGATCTTCATCAAAGAGGGTAAAATCCTCTACTCCGGACACCCAGCTCAAGTCAAAGACAGCTCCATCGAAGCAATGCTAGATGGCTCCTATGACCCAGCTGCAGAAGCAAAAAAACAAGCTGAAGCAGAAAAACAACAAGAAGAGCTCCGCGCCAAAGTCATGCCCCTCTTCCAAGCGCAAGATTGGGATGGCATCCTCGCTCTCGCGAAAACTCTCGAAGACAGCGACCCTGCAAAGCTCCAACTCCAACTCACCGCCATCACCCAAAAAGGTGACTGGAAAGCTCTCACAGCGGTGCGCTCAGAGCTCGCAACCGCCGAAGACTCCCCCATCACAGTCTCCGACCTCGACCAGAATGCTGCTCTTGGGATGTCCGCTGGCGAAGGTGCCAAAGAATACGCTACCCTCGCACTCAAAGACTACA
This sequence comes from Rubritalea tangerina, assembly GCF_042683245.1. NCBI lineage: Bacteria > Pseudomonadati > Verrucomicrobiota > Verrucomicrobiia > Verrucomicrobiales > Rubritaleaceae > Rubritalea > Rubritalea tangerina. The sequence goes on along the minus strand of NZ_JBHUJB010000005.1, from coordinate 251,588 downwards.
AGCCAGCTCCAGCTGACGCTCCTGCCCCAGAAAAAATGCATAAGCTCCTCATGAGCTCTCGCCTCAACTTCCTCGCAGGAAACACCGACGCCGCGAAAGAAGACCTCGCGAAAGCGAAGGCCGCTCTGGAAACAATCGACCAACCACAAATGAAGCAACAACTCGAACCGCTCTTCCCAGCCGCAGAAAAAGCACTCGCTGATGGGAAATTCCCTAGCCTCCGTGAGTTGCTCCAAGGGCAATAATCCCCGCGACTGAGTAAAACACATTACCCAGCGCCTTCCCCCAGCCATTAAACATTTTTCAAGCCACCACCCACTCCACGGGCGGTGGCTTTTTCGTGCCCCCTCGTGCCCCCTTACCGCGCCACCCACCACTCAACAACAAAGTTCTGAGAGATTCCCTGTAATACCTGACCACGTACCAACATCTATAAACAACGCCCCATGGCCGTGTGGACAAATAGATTTTGTCTGCTGGTGGGTGCTCATTTGCCGACTGCTCAGGCGCATTGGTATCCTAGAATCAAGTTCCCCAATACCAATGCAATCCAGCATGCCCAACAATGAGTCTCCGGCCCTAAACCTCTCTGCCCGACAGGCACAAACTACTGAAACAAAACAAACTGCGGTCAATAGGCGCCCCCCTTTGACCACACCGCCTCACTACTCTATGTTCAAATCCGTCCTCATAGCTGCATGCGCGCTCATCATTCCAGCCACCCTCTCAGCGAATTCTAAAAAGCCTAACATTATCTTTGTCATGGTCGACGATGCCGGCCTCGGAGATTTTACAAACTACGGCGGCAAACATATCAAAACGCCCGTCATGGAACGCATGGCCAAACAAGGTCTTCAGTTCAACAACGCCTATAGTGGAAATGCCGTCTGTGGACCAACCCGCTGTACCCTCATGACTGGCCTCCACCCAGGCCACGCCATCCGCCGCGCTAACAAATCACTCAACGGCCTACTCCCACTTAGCTCAGATTCCGTCACCGTTGCCTCAGTCCTCAAAAAACAAGGCTACGCTACCGGTGGATTCGGTAAATGGGGCCTCGGAAATGTAGGCACCACTGGCGTCCCAGAAAAACAAGGCTTCGACCTCTGGTACGGCTACTACGACCAAAAACACGCTCACAACTACTACCCCTCATTCCTCGTCAGAAATAGTAAAGAAGAGCCTCTCAAAGGGAATGCTAACAATAAAAAACAGCAATACACACACTACCTCATCGAAGAAGAAACCCTTAAATTCATCGATAAAAACAAAGACCACCCCTTCTTCTGTTATGCAGCCTGGACTCCCCCACATGGCCAATTCGTGATCCCTGCAAACGATCCCAACCTCGCTTACTATAAAGATAAACCTTGGTCGCAAACCGTCAAAAATTACGCAGCCATGGTCAGCCTCCTAGATGCCGGTGTCGGCCGCATCCTCGAACGTCTCGAGAAACATGGAATCGCCGAAAATACCCTCGTCGTCTATACCTCCGATAATGGCGCAAATGGACAATTCATCAAAGCTCTCAATAGTAATGCTGGCCTCAAAGGCGGAAAACGTTCCCTCTACGAAGGTGGCATCCGCGCCCCATTCGTCGCCTACTGGCCAGGTACGATCAAACCTAACACAAGCACCGACGCTCTCGTCGGTCAACTCGACCTCCTTGAAACCGCTGCCGAAATGGCCGGTGTCAAAAATACCCCTCCCAATGACGGGATATCATTCCTCCCCCTATTGTTAGGCAAACAACAGCCCTCACCACACCCATTCCTCTACTTCGAAATCTACGAAGGAGCCTTCCAACAATGCGTCCGGATGGGCAATTGGAAAGGCTACAGAAAAGGACTTAAAGACCCAGTCGCTCTCTACGACCTCAGTAAAGACCCATCTGAAACAACCAATGTCGCAGACAAACATCCAGATGTCGCCAAACAGCTAGAGACTATCCTTACTCGCGAACACAGCCCCACCCCCAATTACAAAGCCCCCGACCACGCAAAAGGTGCTAAGAAAAATAAGAACAAGAAAAACTCCTAAGACGTTCAACTCCCAGAGCCAGTCCAAACACACTTAAACTAAAGAACCTACCAGTCCACAGGCCGGTAGGTTCTTTGCATAAAGCGTGTAGACAATTTGATACGCCCAACACAGCTAATAAAAGCGCCTAGCGCGCATTGCTATAGCCCTGTTGCTTGTAGCGATCTAACAAGCTCTCCAATTCCTTAACAATCTCCGGATGCTCTTGATACAGGTTCTTGCTCTCAGAAGGGTCAGTCTGCATGTCATAGAGTTGGATCTTAGGAGCATCTTTCGCCACTTTCGTACGCCCGCCTGAGCCCCGCCCACAAATCAATTTCCACTTTCCCTTGCGAATCGCAAACATGCCACTCGCAGAATGGTGCACAGTTGCTTCACGAATCGGCGCCAATGATTCAGCCCCAGTGATCTCTGGCAGCATATTGTAACCATCTTCGGCCGCCCCTTTTGGCAGCTCCACCCCTGCTGCTGCCAAGGCAGTCGGCATAATATCAGTCGTGCAGACCACCTGGTCACTCACCTTGCCCTGCACACCACGCGCCGGCCAAGAGCATAGAAAGGGCACTCTATGGCCACCCTCGTAGGCATCAGTCTTCTGACCGCGAAATCCAGCATTCGGCTTGTGGCCACTCTGCACGGCTCCATACTTTTCAGGAATGGCAAACGAGGCATTGTCACTAGTCACTATCAACAAGGTGTCCTTATATACCCCTGACGCCTTGAGTTGCCCAACCACTTGACCAATTACCCAGTCCGTCTCAACCACAAAATCTCCATAAGCCCCAATCCCAGACTTCCCCCGAAACCCCTTACTCGGAAGTACCGGCTTGTGCGGTGAGGGTAAGGGCAAATACAAAAAGAATGGCTGCTCACCCTCGCTCGCCTCACTGATGAACCGCTTCGCCTGGTCACTCACCAGTGGCAAGTAATCTTCATGCTTAAACTCAGGCGCTATCGCCCCCCCACGTCGATACGCTAAAGGATCATTCACCGCCTTGAAACTCTCCGTAGGATTCTGAATGAAGCGCTCATTTTCTATCAAGGCATACGGCGCCATATCCAATGAGGCTGATATCCCTAAAAAATAATCAAATCCCACACTGCGGGGGCCTCGCTCAATCTCCTTCCCAAAGTCCCATTTTCCATCCGTCTTCTGAATGTTCATTCCCAAATGCCACTTGCCAATACACGCTGTGCGATACCCTGCATCCTTCAATACAGAAGCCACCGTCTCCCTCCCTTCCTCAATCAAAGCAGGTGAATACCCCATCAATACCCCACGCTTCAAACGCGTCCGCCACGCATACCTCCCAGTCAACACCCCATACCGCGTCGGTGTGCAGACCGATGAATTACTATGCGCATCCACAAAACGTACCCCCTCCCTTGCAATCCCGTCCATGTGCGGCGTCTCAATCTTCGAGCCCGCATAATTACTCTTCACATCCCCCCAACCCAAATCATCCGCCAAGATCACCACAATGTTCGGCCGCTCCTCTGCCCCCACCATTCCCATCATCAACATCCCTATCCCCATGCTCATCCATTTTTTCATATCTCTCATACAGATAGATGTGCCGAAATTTTCGAAGTATTAACAAATTTTTCTAGCTAATTCTCCCAAGCCTCACCGTACGCTCTTCCTGTATTGATTCGGACTCATGCCAACATGGCTGCGGAAAGCTTTGTAAAATGAACGCACATTCTGGTATCCGCATTCGTAAATCAGACTCTCCGGCGAATCCGGACGTCTCACCAATAGCTCTTTTGCGTGCTCCATGCGCAGGTAACGAATCTCCTCAGCAGGCTTGCGAAGGTGTGACCTCTCAAAAACTAAGTACAACTTTCTTAAGCTCATCCCACATCTTGCAGCCAAACACGAACAATCAAAATCTAGCTCCAAATAATCGGACCGAATCACACTAAGAGCTCGACTCAATTCGATATCCTCCAACTCCGCCTTGTAGATCCGAGAGCTCTCACGTTCACTCACCCCTCTTGGCTGAACCGCATGATGCCTCACTCCGCCAAACTTCCCCTTCAATATTCCAGCTGCTAACTTAGCAACTAACTGCCCTACCCCATACAGGTTGTTGTCCACACTGCTAAGTGGCACCTTGAGAGCATCACACACAGCTTCATCATTTCTAACTCCTACCACTGAAATATCTCCAGGTACCTCAATCCCTGCATCTTCACACGCTTCTAACACCTCAATGGCTACTTGATCGTTTGGAGCAAATACCGCCGTTCCAGCCCGCAATTGCTTTAGACGGCGACACAAGCCAGCGTGCCGCTCACTCCAACCCATACCTTCCCCCACAAGTTCTACATAGGCATGGCCCGCATCACGCACATGCTTCGCAAAATATTCTAGGCGTGGCCCCCCATCATTCTCATAGCGATACCCAGCAAAGGAGCGAAATCCTTTCCCTATCAAATAAGCCGCAGCACTCGCCGCTATCCCTGTATGATCATCACTCACCGTATGATACTCCGCATCACTTTCACGACCTATCAACACCATCTTTGTTCCTATCCATGGGTATAATGCTTTGAGCTTCTCCTTGTCCGCGTAATGCCCAATCACAACCTCCCCCCTCCAGTACTCAGGCATCCCATCAGACACCAACGCCATCCCAACATCCAAATGAACCCCGTGCCCTGCCATGTAGTCTGAAACCCCTTTCAGTAATTTGTGGTGACACCAAGGAACCGCCAGTAGCACCCCCTCTCGCTTCTTTACCATACGCTAATCCAAGCAACGCATGCGCAAAAGTTCAATAGAATTACAAAAACGTGCATACACCCACTCTCCCTCATCTGCATAATCGTCCACACTTCTCCCCCCAAACGACTGAAAAAACATATGAAACTCCATACACTTCTCCTCGCAACGACTCTCCTACACTCTAGCCTTGCAAGCGCTGCTGTCATCCAAGCTTGGGATAATGACGCATCCGTCCACGGCTCCGAAACATGGACCAGCAACTACCACGCTCTAGGACTAACCAGCACCAACATCACAACCGGAGCTGGCATCACAGCAAAAACAAGCTCAGGTGGACCCGGCGCAACCTCCGCTATGAAATACACGGAGCTGAGTAGTAGCATCTCATCTTTCACGAGCGCTAATAACGCAAACGCCTACCTCTCATGGACCACCACAGCCCACGCTGGCTACCAATTCTCAGTCGATAGCCTCCAACTCGCTACAGTGAACCTTAACAATGGCAACCCCACCCTCATTATGGAACTGCGCTCTAGCGCCGACGGCTTTGCTTCCACACTCGACACCACTAAAACTGCAATTGGCGATGCTTCCCTTGGCATCCAAACATTCTCAAACCTCGCCATCACCCAACAAACCCAAGTGGAATGGAGACTCTATACCTACTGGGATCCCACCGACAGCCCAGGTGCCTCATCCTACAGCATCCACTTCCGCAATGATAAAACCTCAATCACCGATTTCCCTGACGCCACTGGCCTCGTCTCTGACCCCATTGTCCTACTCAATGGCTCCGTGACCGCTGTCCCCGAACCCACAGCCACCACCCTCATCGCACTAGCTGGCCTTCCTCTTGTCCTGCGACGCAAACGCTAGCCACTCCCACCCTAGTAGTTTTAACTGTAATACAAATCTCTGTTCACGACATTCCTTTGATATGAAATCACTCCTGCACCCCATCCTCCTGCTCATAACCGCAAGCCTAACACAGGCAGCGCCTAATATTATCTATATCAATACAGACGATTGGGGGATCGGCAAAGTGCCCAGCTTCCAAATGGATCCTGCAAGCCAATCCATTATCAAAACACCCAACCTCGACCAACTCAAACAAGATGGCCTCACCTTCACAGACGCATACGCTGGCAATGCCGTCTGCGGTCCGTCACGCTGTTCCCTCATCACTGGCCGCCACCCCGGTAACGCGATCTGGCGCGCAAACCGAAAATCAGCACCAGAAGGCATGTGGCCACCAAAGCACCCAGTGCTAGGAGAAGTCGCTCGAGCTGCAGGCTACCGTACCGCAGCTTTCGGTAAGGTCTCCGCTGGTGGCACTATGACTCCAGAGGAAATCACCGCCTGCGGCTGGGACTACTGGCTCGGCTTCCTCGGCCATATCGACTGCCGCGATTTTTATGCAAACTATATCTGGGAAAATGGCTCCAAAATCCCCCTCCCCAAAAACACCGAAGCCATTCTCAAAGGAACCTCCCTTCTCAAAGGAGGCTCTGGAGTCGTAGGCGAAGGTAAAGGAACCTTCATCGAAGACCTCTACACCAACAAAGCCATCGAGTTTATCTCCCAAAAAAGCGATAAACCCTTCTTCATCTACCTCGCTAGCACCGTTCCTCACGGAGGCCCCCCTGGTGGCATGCGCGTTCCTTCACTCGGCCCCTATGCCGATAACCATAAACTCACACAACATGAAAAAGTCTATTGCGCCCTCCTCACAGCCCATGACAGAAACGTCGGACGCATTCGCGCTGCCGTCGAAAACCTAGGCCTTGCCGAGAACACCATTATCATCTGGACCTCCGATAATGGAGATGAAGACAGCTACTACAAACGCACCAAAACCTTCGACGGAAATGGCCCCTTCAAAAAAAGTAAACGCTCGCTCTATGAAGGCGGAATCCGCGTCCCCATGATCGCCTACTGGAAAGGAAAAACTCCTCCAGCCTCCAACTCCCCACTGCCAACTACCCAGTGGGATCTTATCCCTACAATCGCCGATGCCGGAAAGCTGCCTAAAACAACCGATATGGACGGCATCTCCATCCTCCCAACACTCGCCGGCACCCCCGAAAAACAAAACTCCCGCCCCTACCTCTACTTCGAGTTCTATGAAAATGGGAAACAACAATCCGTGCGTAAAGGCCATTGGAAAGCCTACCGTAAAGGTGGCTGGAATGCCCCCATCGAACTCTATAACCTCTCCAATGACCTAGCCGAATCCAAGAACATCGCTAGCCAACACCCAGAAATCGTCGCTGAGATGGCTACAATCATGAAAAAAGAACATAGCCCACACCCAGTCTGGAACCTAAACCCCAAAGAGAAAAAATAACCCTCCCCCAATCTTAGCTGCACCCTACAAATTCCTCCCGAAATACCGCCAACCAATACGCTAACTTATCATTTCTAACCTTAGTTGATAGATTGAATTGAAACTCGAGATACTGGCTGTGACCCACCATCTCTCCACCCAAGCCACTGAACCAACTCACCGCCCTCACATTAGTTCTGAGAACGTTGGCTTTCAAGCCAGACATCCCTAGCACTTCAGCCAACACCCACATCAAGGCAAAGAGTACCAACCCAATCCCCCTCCCTTGATAGTCGGGTAACACAGTGATCGAAATCTCCCCACTGCCATCTTCCATCCTCCACACCGAGGCCGCCGCATACCCAGGGTCATCATCTAACCTGTCAGGGTTAAGCGCACACCACGCCAAATGATTGATCTGATCCGCCCTCACTAAACGATCTAACATATCTTCATCGAGCTCTATCAAATCCCTCCAGAAACGCATCCTCACATCTTCTGGACCCATCCGATCAAATGCATCCAATGCCCTCTCTCTATCCTTCTCCCCCGCTTCTCTCAACAAAACGTCCGTCCCGTCCTCTAGGCGGATCTGAATAGATTCAGGTACGAAGTGCATGGCAAAAACTAATTCCATGCCCCCACTCAAGGCAAATACAATCCTCCCCTCAGCCGCTTCCATAACCAATAAATGCATCATTGCCGTCACCCGCATTCTGCAGCACAATCAAGACGTGCCTGCCAAGAAAAATAAGAATAAGCCCCTTCTAGGCAAAGCCCTCATCAAGGAAGTCAACCGTAGGATCCGTCTTGCGCGCAGCCATTGGGACGCCCACAATAACAAAGCCTGCCGACGTGAGCGCGACCGTGCACTCGACCTCTACCTGACCCTCACTCGCGAACAAAAAGAACAGGTCCCACAAGTCCTGCGCGTCTGGCTCCGTTATCGTAGTGAGAAATATTTTGGCGACCACCGCACCCCACCCAGCTCCCCATGACCAAATTAGATCACACCATTTACGACTTGCACTACACCCTCAACCCTCTTTAGCATATCAGGCTATATGAAATCCCCAATTTTCTTATCTGCCTTTGCAATCGGGGCTCAACTCCATGCCGCCGTTATTAGTATCAACTTCAACCGAAACAACGACGAAGTCTTCGCTAGCAATGTGTCAGCCGGTGCTGTCGCTGTCACCAATTGGAACCAAATGGCCCCCCAAGGCACTCCCAGTGGTACCGATGTCGCTCTCGTCGATGATTCAGGCGCAGGCACAACAGCCACTGTCACATACTCTGCTAATGGCACATGGGCACAAGGTGGCGCCAATACAAGTGACGGAAACATCAGCCTCCTTAAAGGATACCTCGATGACTCTAACGGTGCTGCGATTGCAGTCGTCACTCTCAACAATATTCCTTATGCCCAATACGATGTTTATGTCTATGGCATAGGTGACTCAGACCCAGGCGACCTGCTCAACCAATACACCCTGAACGACGGCAATGGTGATATCAACTTTTCCTACCTCCGAGGCGCCAACCTCTCAGCTGGCCAAACCCCAGTAGAAGCCAGCCCATCAGTCGAAGGCCACTACTTCCGCATCAACGGACTCGCAAGCTCCAGCTTTACCCTCAATAATGACAATAACCGAGGTGATGGACGCTCACCTATCGCCGGCATCCAAATCGTTCAAATCCCTGAACCTAGCACCCACCTCACTTTCCTTGCTGCCTCACTTCTCCTGCTAAGAAGAAAACGCTAACGAATACCATTCCACCGATACGGAATGGTAGAATGGTCGGTGTGAGCTTGCAGAATATCAAGACTGAGTGAAGGCGTCCCGCAAGCGCGGGACAGCATTATGACAGCGATGATAGTATGGATGATAATCCGTTCTCTCTAAAATCGCGCAGCGCAAACTTCACAAGACTCAGCCACACTCCATGCGTTTATTCCGAATCGAGAGATGCTATAAGCTCTCACGAGCGCTTACCTCGCTCGACTGCTGCGTCAAACCAATTGCCTTGCTTCCCAGCACTCTGTGACTCAGCACTGAAGTAAGGCTTTTCCTCTCTCTCCTTGCTGGCCGATTTATTCAGCCATATCAAACTCACTCCCTGGTTCTTGCGGTCCCTCGCAAAGCGGCCATCATGGGTCTCCGCCAAATGCCGCATCAATGAAATGGCCCTAGGTGCTATCACTGCCTGCCCCGTCTGCGAACCATAACCGTGAATCACACGCAGCCCTCGAAAGTGACCGTAAATTGCCTGATCCAGGGCATCCATAATCATCGACTGCGCCATCTCCCAGCTCTCCCCCGAATGAGCCACATCCACTTCATACACCGCATTGTGCCCCATCTGCTCACGTGATGACTGGCACTTGGGACAATGCGATTGGTTCTCCAAAGGAAAACCACAATGCCGACAACTCACCTTCATTCTACTCAGCACGCTCCAGCCACGCTTCGGCCTCCTCAGTCGCTCCAAGCTCAAAACCTTTGATCTCAAGTCCCGGTATCAAATCCCCCTCAAACTCAGCCGCCATGCGCATCCATTCGCGGTCCACCAACAAAGCCACCCTGCTGAACTTCTTCAAAATCCGCAGCATCTTGGGTAATTCAGCCAACTTCACAGCCATCGCCCCCAATGTCGGAAACTCAAAATTAACAAACTCATACAAGACCTTGGCATCCTCCACATGAACCAACTCAGCTTCAATGTCGTCTACCACTCTGCGCATTTCATCCGCATCAATCTTGCCATCTATTAAAATATCCACCCTGTCATTCCCCCGAGTTGTGATCTTGACCATGTCCCAATCTAATACATCCCACATAAAAACTCTACCCGATTCCACCTACTTAAGTGAAAAATCAACTCCCCCCTAGAAACAAGAAATCCCTGATCTCATCTGAAATGCAGGGATTGAATGGAGCCGCTTGTCAGATTCGAACTGACGACCTGATGATTACAAATCAACTGCTCTACCAACTGAGCTAAAGCGGCTTTATTCATCTTTTTCGAATAAACTCTGAGAATTGACCTCAAGTAATTTATTGTATGGTAAAAATGGAGCCGGATGTCGGACTCGAACCGACGACCTGATGATTACAAATCAACTGCTCTACCAGCTGAGCTAATCCGGCCTTGCCATTTTTGCTGCCTTGCGGCTGCGGGCGGAGTATGTTGAAAATCGTCTCTCGCGCAAGCTCTTTTTTCACAGATTTGTTGCTTTTTCTTTCACCTCATCGACCCCACCAATATTCCACTCCCCACTCCCTCCACACCACAGCTCTTCCCCCTCTTCATAAACCATCTAAATTCAAAAGCTTCTCTCACTTCACGCGCTTCGACGCTTCTGATGAAGTGGCAATTTTAGCACAAAACACGCTCCTCGCTCGGCATTGCGACATCCTAAATTCCCTCCCATTTCCTTGGCTAACCTCCGACACAATGCCAGACCTAAGCCCACTCCAGGTTTGCTGCTGGCTGCCTGCTCCGCCGATTTGTGAAATGGCCTAAAGAGCTTGCGTCTCTCCCAACGCGCCACCCCAGGCCCTTCATCACACACCACAAAAGATAAAGAACGCTTCCCAAGCTCCACATTCAAATCAATCCGGCTCCCACACCCATCACCAGTGGCGTACTTCGCTGCATTATCTACTAAATTAAATAAAATCTGCTCCACCGCAGTCGCATCAATCTCCATCAATACCCCCTCTGCCACCTCACCAACCACCAACTGAAGCCCAGCCTCTGCCGCTCGCTCCTCAAGCCTCCCTCTCACTCTCTCAATAAAACACCCAAGACCTACCTCCTCTAACTTGGCCCGTGCACTCCCCCTCTCAATCCTCGAATACGCCAAAACATTCTCAACCAAATGAGTCAGCCTCTCAGACTCCACCCTCAGTGTCTCCAAATACTTCTGCTTGCTCGGCTCATCCTTCACTAAGCCAGAACTCAACATGTCACTATACAACCGAAATGTCGTCAGTGGCGTCCGCAACTCATGCGTCACCGACGATACAAATGACGCCCTCCGCTCACTCATCTTTAACACCGCCCGCAACATGAAAAAACCTGCTGCCAAAGCCAATAATGTCCCCAGCCACGCAAAACCTATCGGCCCCACAAATAAATCCGATACCGTCACCCGTACCGAACTCAATGCCCTCTCACCCGGTATTAACACAAAAGGTAACCTCAACATCGCATTCTCACTCTCAGATACCTTGTCCCCCTCAAAATAAGGCTCTAAACGCGCCGATGGAAATAAATCAATGATCTCATCTAACAATTGCTCCACAACCTCATTCTTCTTTAACCAAACCCCCTGAATCTTCTCCACCCCTATCACCTGCACTCTTCTCACCAAAACCAACTCACCATCTAACCAGATCGGAGCAAATGAACTCATCTCCGGCACAGGAATCGCACGCGCCGGCTCCATCTGTTGCTCGGACTGAGACCACACATTAGCCGTAATGTATGAATCGCTCAGCCTCTCAACAGCCTTCTGTCGCTTCCCTCTCTCCGCCTTCGAAATCTTCTGTTGAACCTCAGGCTCATTCTTGTACAAAACGATCTTGCTGTTCTTCTGCTTCGTCGGTGCTTCAGCATTCAAGGATTCTAACGAAAAATCATTCTTCGCATCCATCGGCGGCACGCCTGCTAGCTTCTCAGCCTCCACAGCCACATAAGGTAAATCGTGACACGACCGACAAGTTAAATCAAAGTTTGTGTCCACCACCTTCTTTCCCTCACTCTCACCTACAGGCTGTCCTAACAACCTGTTGAATGCTTTCAAATTGCCAGCAAATACCTGATTACCACTCGGGTCAACTTTGTTATCTGCTAGATACTTTTCATCATAAACTTGTGGGGAACTCGCCTCCTCCCCCTCATCCGTCAAGTTGATAGACCAATACAAATTCGCATAGCTTGGATTCTGCTCGTAGACCGGAGCCACTGGATTCTTACCCAAATCTTGTAAGGCCACTAACTCCCTGAAGTCCTGAGTGTACAAATCTTCCGCAGGCCTCGCGTCCTCAGCACCGACGATCGATGTCGCTAAAGTGTCCAGCCGCCACATCGCCAACCGAACGCGTTCTTGTTGGTAAGCCTCAGCCCCCTGTTTCACATCACGGTTGCTCTGTAAAAAGAAACGATGAGTAAGCACTCCCATCGCACTGATCACAATCAGACAACAAGCCGCAGCCACACACCAAATGATTTTGTTCCCCTTCACAAGCTAGTCCACTCTATATCCTTGTCCTCGAACCGTTTGCACCACTCCACTGCTGCCTAACTTCCCTCGTAAATGCGCCACGTGCATATCAATCGTCCGCGTCGTCACCCCCTTCGGATCTAACCCCCATACCTGTCGTAAAATCTCCTCGCGCGAGATAGCCCTACCACGATTACTCACCAAGTATGCCATCAACGAACACTCACGTTCTGATAACTCCTGCCCACCAGACTCTCCATGCAAACAAACCTCACGACGGTCAAAATCCACATACCCATCCGCATATTCATAGCGTTCACCACACACCCCTCGCTCAGCTGTGCGCCTTAAAACCGCATCCACACGCGCCAGCAATTCCCTCAAACTAAAGGGCTTCACCACATAATCGTCTGCCCCCATCGTCAGCCCTTTCACCCTGTCCGCTTCCTCCCCACGCGCCGATAAAATAATCACAGCCTGCCCAGCACGTTGCTTTTTCAAAGCTTCTAACACTTCAAAGCCACTGTGATGAGGCATCACCAGGTCTAACAATAATAGCTGGTACTGCCGCTCCAGTGCACACTGCATCGCCTCGCGCCCATCCTTCGCCGGAATCACCTCATATCCTGACAACGACAACGCGTCGACCACGCCCTGCCGAACAGCATCATCATCCTCTGCGACTAATATCGTAGGTATCATAGTACCTACAAAGCTATCGCATCATCCCCCCCACGGTGTAAAGAGAATGTAAAAGCTTTCCTCCCCTTCCTCACCTAGCCCTGTGAACAACGTGATTTGGCCACAAAGCCTATGATGAGACGAAGATCCCACCTGCAATGATCAAGATTGACCCAAGCCCAAGCCGCAACAAATTCGCATCCTTCCACTCTGAAAAGAGCCACAATGCCCCAACCACTGTCACCAAAGTGTTCATATTATAGAGTGGTGCCAATGTGGATAAAGGTGCCTTGTAATGCTGGATGGCCACCGCCACTAGCACCACGCCCAGCCCCCATAATAAACCCATCCCAATAGCCGGAAAAATACCTGCCATGCTGTACTTCTGCTCCCCATTGAACAAACACATCACCGCCCCCACCATAACCACTCCAACACCAATGCTAACCAAATAAACACCAGTACTGATGCCATGCTGGTTACTCCATTTCTGACAAAGCCCCGCCAACCCAAAAAATAACGCTGGCAATAATCCCCCTACCAAAATCCCTACTTGTGCTTGAGTCATAATCACTCCGACTAATCAAGTTCCCCACCTTTGACAAGCCCCATCACACCCCAGCTACACAACCATTTCACACCAGTCACAAAACGCGACTTGACCCACAGCGAATAACTAGAGCATGCTAAGAACCTAACATTTTTTCACACCATGGCATCCCAATCACCTATCGTTGACCTACTCTCCAAAGCCTGGTGGCTCCTCATGCTCCGAGGGCTCGCCGCACTTCTCTTCGGGATCATAGCATTCTCAATGCCAGAAATGACCATCCAGTTCCTCATCATCTACTGGGCTATCTACATCCTCTTAGATGGAGTTTTCTCTATTGCTGCCACCTTCACTGGTGGAAGCCTAGCTCCACGCTGGTGGTTGATTATTACGGGCCTCGTCGGCGTCATCGCTGGAATCTTCTGCATTTCCAATGCCAGCTATGTCGCCAGCTTTTTCATGCAAGTCCTCGGTTGGATGGCCATCTTCAAAGGAGTCGTCGAACTCATCGGCGCACTCTCTCTCAAATCTCATGGGGGCAAAATGGGTCTCCTCCTCCTCTCCGCTCTTGTCTCTCTCCTCTTCGGCGCCTGGCTCGTCTCCCATCCAGATGATGGAGCGAAAGCCCTGCTCTGGCTCATCGCCCTCTTCGCAACCGTTGTCGGTGCCGTCCTCATTGTCCTCTCACTCCAACTGCGCTCTCATTCAAAATCCCTCCCAAAAACGATCGACGTCTAACACCCTTTCTGGCGAACCCAATCATGGTGTCGCCCCCACTCCCCTGACACCAAAAAGGCGCCTCTCATTCTCTGAGGGGCGCCTTTTCTAATAGAAATTCTTGTGCTACTTCACTCGCTCCACACTAGCTGCTGAAACCAGATAATACAAACTGCACAAGCTCGCGGAAATCCTTCTCGCGGTCAGGAATAGGCTCCTTGCCCGCTATCTTGTTCGCCAATGCCGAGAATGATTGATAGTGCAAGGCCGCACCAATACAGAACAACAGACGCTGCAAAATCTCTTCGTGTGTCAAATGCTTCGCCTTCGTCGCAATGATCAATACGTACTTCTGAAATACCTCTCCAAATAACGCTAATACCGAGTTCGGTACGTCATAATCACGCTCAATCAAATAACGCGCCGCTAACCTTGCCAATATGTCCAAGTTACTGCCGTGCTCCTCAGGAAACATGACCGGACGAATGTAACTCTCCAAAATCTGCCTCAACGTCACTCCCTCAATCCCACCAGCCTCTGTCACCACCTTCTCTAATAGATCCACACGGTGCTGGTTTGCTGGATTCAATACCTTCTTTACCACCTCCTGAATCAGTCCATCCTTGCTACCAAAGTGGTAACTCACTGATGCCAAATTAACTCCGGCCTCGTTGGTCACATCCCTCACAGAAACATCCTCGAAGCCGCGTTCGCTGAATAGTTTCCATGCCGATGTTAGAATCTGATCTCTTGTGCTCATAATTTTCCTGAAGATTAACGTTCGGTGACATTTTGGCAAGCTCCTAAACAAACGCTTAACATCAAACACTTCATTTGTTAGCAATTTGCCTGATGTCCTGTGTTAGTTTTGCTTGCAGCCACCCCTCGATGCGCGAAAATAGTACAGTTCCACTCCTTCGCAACCGATTTTAAGCCATTTAAAACATTTTTTTTAAACATTCGATTCTTCCACCCATGAAATCCCTCATTTTTCTCCTCCTCGCAACCACACTCCAAGCTTCTTGGAAAAATCAAATCATCAGCTACCAAAGTGGTACCCATAGCCCATTCAAACCAGAAAAACTCGAATACACCATGAGCTGGAAAGGGACTATCAATTCCGGAAAACTCACCATTGAATTCGGAAAAAAAGACCCTCGCTACCCCAAAGTCTTCCTCTCCCACGCCTACGGACGATCGACTGGTATCGCATACGCTGCCTTCCCATACACCTTCACCTTTACCTCATTCGCCAAACTGAGCGACCATAGACCACTCGTCTTCGTAGCCACCGAAAAAGATAACAAAGAAGACATCGAAACAAAAAATAGCTACAAGTCACCAGGCATCCACCACCATTCCATTACCACCATCAAAAAAACTAAGAAATCCCTCACCGAGTCACATCGCTTTGCAGCCAAGGCAGTCCATGACCCTATCACCGCAATGCTCGCAATCAGAAAGCAACCCCTACCTAACGGAGCTACTGTCCAACTTTGCTGCCACCCATTTGCCAGCCCCTACCTCGTTACCGTCACCGTCCTCGGACGAGAAAAACATCTCGGCTACAACTGCATTAAGCTCGATATCAAACTCAGAAAAATCGATAAATCCACCGGCAAATTACTCACCTACAAAAAACTCAAATACGCAACTATGTGGATCACCGATGACACCCAACGCATCCCCGTAGAACTGCGCTCTAAAGTCTTCATCGGCGATGTCAGAGCCACTCTCACCAAGCGCAGCCCACTCTAGGCGGTATATGCATCGCGACTGGTGAGGAACACTGATGGATAAGCAAAGAACCCGATCCAACACTTATTCCGCGCAACGCCATGCATCAACCCCCCAATATTCACCATTTGCCTCTTTTGATGTGAGATTGGCTATAAGCTGAATGGAAAAATGCACTTGCAGATTGTGCCATCCTCCTATGATCTAACCGCATGTCCGCCCGCACTGGCATCCTCTATCTCGTATCAGGCCCCTCAGGGTCAGGCAAAACCACACTCTGCCGCAGGCTCTCAGATGAAGGAGAAGCAAGCTATGCCATCTCCTGCACCACCCGCCCGCCACGGCCAGGCGAAACCGACGGACTCGACTACTTCTTTCTCAGCGTCGACGCATTTAAAGACAAAATCGCCAACGGAGACTTCCTAGAATACGCTGAAGTCCACGGAAACTTCTACGGCACGCTCGTCTCCGAGGTCATTAACAAACTCGAACAAGGCACCGATGTCGTCCTCGATATCGATGTCCAAGGTGCCGCCCAAGTCAGAGCGTCTAACCACCCCATTATCAAAAACTCACTTGTCGACATCTTCATCATGCCCCCTAGCGAAGAAGAACTCCTCAAGCGCCTCTCCGGCCGAGGCACTGACAGCCAAGAAGTCATCGCAACCCGCATGAAAAATTCTTTGGAAGAAATGGAGCATTGGCCCAAGTACTCATTCCGTATCGTCTCCGGAACCCACGAAGAAGATTACACCTACTTCAAGGCCCTCCTCCATGGCGAACGACTCAGAATCTCCCGCCATCACGACACTCCAGCCTAAGTCCCTCATTTCAAACACACTTGATATTTTCCCCACCACTTCCTAAAATCAACTCTCTCCACATTACTCATTCAGGAATGAAAACCAAACCTCACCTCCACCCAGCCCTCGGGCTCGCTCTTGTCCCCATTTTCCTCACCAGCTGTGAACCCGGACGTGCACCTCAGCCCAACCCTAATCAAACAAAGGCTATCGATGCTGTCCACGTGAACCCCTATAAAGCGGGTACCTACGCCCACTTCACCGCCAGTAAGAACTACCCTAAAACCTACGGAATCTACCGCAACGAAGCACTCCTCGCTAAGACCAATGGCTCCAATGCCAAAGTCATCGTCGACCGTAAACTCCAACGTGCCTTCCTCCTCAATAACGGTGAAGTCGCCATGGATTACCCCGTCTCAACTGGTAATAAAAGTTTCCCAACCCCAGCCGGCAAATACCAAGTCCTGAGAAAGACGAAAGCCAACAAACGCTCCAACCTCTACGGAAAAATCTACGACGCCGAAGGCAAGGTCGTAAATAGCAACGCTGATATAAGTAAGGATCCAGTCCCCGAAGGCGGCCGCTTCGAAGGCGCCCTCATGTCCTACTGGATGCGTATCAGCTGGGATGGTATCGGAATGCACAAAGGCAAAGTACCCCGCTACCCAGCCTCTCATGGCTGCATCCGCACCTACTACAAAGCCGTCGACACCGTCTACTCGAAAGTCGCCGTCGGCACCCCAGTTGTCGTGCGCTAAGCCACCACTTTACCCAACCAACCACTCACAAAAAGCCTCAGGTCCCCTGCGGCTTTTTTACTTCAGCAGACAAGTAAAGCGGAGTGAAGGAGCCCCGCACGCGCGGGACAACTGAATGACAACGGTGACATTCTGTAAGATAATCCGATTTACTCTAAAATCGCGAAGCGCAAACTTCACAAGACTCAACCACACTCCATTCGTCTATTCCGAGTCGAGAGATGGTAGAAGGCTAGAGGAAATCCTGAGTAGACATTCAGGACTGACGAAAAACACTATGGATCAGACACTAACCCGAACCTCATGAAAGAAGCGGCTAACAGGAACCATTACACCTCTCTAAAAGCATACAATGATGTGGAGGACGTCGCTGACACCACACTAGCTCGCTCCCCCCGCGCTAGGACCTACCACACCGTTCCTGAAATGCCTTCCCCCCTTCGCTGCAGCTTTCGCTTCTTGTACTCCAAACTTCCGCTACTCCTGCTTCCCCTTCTCGTGGCATGCGTCCCGCCAAAAACACAACAGCCAGGCACCTGGCAAGAAACGGTCGACTCAGAAATTGCCACACTCGGAGCCTATAACTGGATCGTGATCGCAGAATCCGCCTACCCCGCCCCCGGTAGACCAGAGGCTCACCTCCTCCACTCACCCACCCACGTACCAGCCACCCTCAACCACGTCCTTCAGTCCATAGAATCCCAAGGCCACGTCGCCCCACGTATCTACCTCCCAAAAGAAGCCTTTCTGGTCCAAGAAAGCCAAGCTCCAGGCATGAATGCCTACCGCAATGCTCTGAAAAAATCCCTCGACGATCGCCCCAGCCAGATGCTCACTTCACGCATGCTCGAGTCCCTTATGAAAGGCTCCACCAGCGGTAACCGCGTCCTCATTATCAAAACCCAAACTGCCCTTCCATACACCAGTGTTTACATCGAGCTAGAAAGCGGCTACTGGGATGGCGAATCCGAAAGCGCCCTGCGCCAGAACTCAAACAATTAACTGCAACCTCACCATGGCCGCACCTAAGAAACAAGATCCCACTATTGCTAAAGAACGCGCCGAAGCCTGGACCGGCGATGCCGTCCTCGCACTCTACGTCCGCGAGTGGATCCTTAAAGAATTTGGCGCCATGGATGGTGAAATGTTCGTGCGCTTTACCTCAAACGACTTCTTGCGCTGCGCCGGCAACCCCACATCCGTCGAAGCTCAAATCGGCAGAATCTACGCCCAAGACGGCCTCCAAGCCGGCTTCGATTGGATCGAAAAAGAACTCTACCCCAAATTCCTTATCGCGGAAAAAGAATACCAAAAACGCCAACAAACTCAGGTGCCCCGCAAACAACGTAAGTACCGGAAAAAGTAAAGCGCCTACACGCATTCAAGCTTCTGGTAAGTCCCATTGGTGCTTCGGGTAGCGACCAGCCAGATCCTTCTTCATCTGCGCAAATCCCGACTCCCAAAAACTCGCAAGATCCTGTGTCATTTGCCACGGTCGTTGGTTCGGTGCACATACCTGCACCAATACAGCCACCTCCCCATTAGCAATGGTCGGAGTCTCCTTAACCCCAAAAAGCCGCTGCACCTGCAACGCAATCGTCGGCGCCTTCCCATAGGCATATTTCAACTTCACCTCACGCCCATTAGATAACTTCATGCGCACAGGAGCATAGTGATCCAGTGCCGCACGCTGCCCCGCTGAAAGCCATGACTCCAATGCCGGCATGACCTCCCGGTCCTTAATCTCTTTATAACCTAGCGCCCCCTCACAAATTTGCTCAAAAGCAATCGCCCTATCCTCCTCGTCAAAGCCCGGAAGCTCTAACTCCGGCATCCACTCCCGTAAACACAGCAAACGTGCAATCCATTGCTCGACAGCCACATCCCACTTCTTGAGCTTCAGGTCGCCACTAGCCACGCGCTCCGCTAACAATTGTGCAGCAGCCGCCCCATCCGGCGTCCCCCCATCTTTGCGATGCAATACCAAGTCGCGGAACCGCCACTCCACACGCTGCACCACTCTTCTAATCGTCTCATCATACACCGCCATCGCACACTCCACATAAGCATCGGGAAATGCCGACTTTAACTCATCCAAGGTCAGCGCTACACAACGGTTCAAATACACCTGCACATCTTTCCCCCCAACCTCAGTGAGCTCTGTCACGATAAATGCCTCAGCCTCCCTCACCACGCTCGCCTCATCTAACTTCCCGGAACGCTGACCAACCAGTCGGCAAGCCAAGTTCCCCTTACCCAGTCGTATTCCAACTTGATCACTGAAGGCGGCCAACATCGCCCGCCTCACAGCCCCCGCATTACCCTCAAAGTCCACCTTCCCCACCTTGATCCCCCCCCGCTCACACACTTGAGCCAATTGCCGCATACTCTGGGCAACTTCCCTAGCCCCACGTGCTAGCACTCCCAAATTCTGGCACCGTCTCACATCAAACCCCACTGCTTCAGCAGAACAATAGGCCCTCCATTCCCCCACAAAGTCAGATCCATCATCCTCATAACAAAATGATTTCCTCGCTTCACTGCGCTGCCCGAACACCCCTTCCCCTTGCACACTCGCTGCAATGAAAAGCGCCTCCGCCACACAGCCTTCTTCATTCGCCGCTAACAAGAACCTTGCATACCGTGGGTGCAACCGCATCTGAGCCATCGCATATCCCATCTCCGTTATCTCCCCAGAACTCTCACACGCCCCCAGTTCCTCAAGTAAGCATTCCGCATGATCGAGCAACGCTGCGCTGGGCTGCTCAAACCATGGAAAGTCGCGGACATCCCTATAACCACCTCGCTTCAAATCAAGCACAGCCTCACTCATATCAGCCCTTTGAACCTCCGCTAACTCATAGGCATCTCTCCTGCCGTGATCAGCCTCACTCCATAAACGCACACACATTCCCGGCCCCGTCCTGCCCGCTCGCCCCGCTCGTTGGTCAGCAGCCGCTCGTGAAATTTTCTCCACCATCAAGGTGTCTACCCCTCGCACTGGATCGTACTTCTGAACCCTAGCCAAACCCGCATCCACAACCACCCTCACGCCATCGATAGTCAATGATGTCTCAGCAACGTTCGTAGCCACAATGATTCTCCGCCGCGCCTGATCTCCCCCATACACTGCTCGATCCTGCAACTCCGACGATAAGGCCGAATACAATGGACACACTTCAAAACCCCTAGCCCAAGCCACCTGCTCCAGACTCTCACAACACCTCCGGATCTCATACACCCCAGGGAGAAATACCAAAACATGCCCCTCACTCTGCTTCTGAACCGCCTCCTTCACCGCTGCCACACAGCGCTCCCACACTCGCACATCCCGCGCCTGGCCACGGCCCTGCACCAGTCCAGCCTGGTATCCCACCTCCACAGGAAAACTCCGCCCCCTAGCCTCTAAACTCACACACCCCTCGCCCAAATACTCAGCTATCCCTTCTAACTCAATGGTCGCAGACATCACCATCACCTTTAATTCACCTGAGCCGCTCTCCTGCAATTGCAGACTCATCGCCAAACAAAGATCACTGGCCAAACGCCTCTCGTGAAATTCATCAAACAATATCGCGCCCACCCCATCCATAGCCTCAGTGCCTAACCATCCCTCTAACACTCCATCGGTCACAAACACAATGCGCGTGTCACTCCCCATTTTGCGATCAAACCGCACCACATACCCCACTTCTCCCCCAAGCTTGCTTCCGCGCATCGCGGCCACCCGCCTCGCTAACATCCGTGCCGCAATCCTCCGCGGCTGCACCACCACAATCAACCCACTCACAGCACCGCTATCTAAAAGCATCTGCGGCACAGCCGTTGACTTCCCCGACCCTGTCGGCGCCTTCAATAAAACACGCGAATACGCCCCTAAGGAATCGAGCAATGCTTGCTCGATCTCATACACCGGTAAATCCATCAGTTGCCTCTGCGGTAGTTTCGACGGTAATCCGTTGGACTCATCTGCATCACCTTGCGAAATCCTCGTGTGAAATTCGCATGGTCAGAATACCCCACACTCGCTCCCACTTCCTTCACACTCATATTCGTACCAATCAACCTCTCACAGGCTGTCGATATTTTCGCCTGAATGATAAATTGCTTCGGCGTCGTGTTCATGTTCGCCTTGAATAACCTCTCTAAACTAGAAACGGAAACCCCCGCCGCTTCCGCTACATCAATCACCTTTATCTCCTTGTCCACATTCTTGTAAATCGCCCCCACTATCGTCGCCATGTCACGCTGCTGGCTCGGCACCGGCAATCCCTCGTCCATCCCCACCCGACGACTTATCCCAGCCGTCCCCACCACAACATTCTCCCTATTCTTCAAAGGTACCTTGCTCGTCGCCCTCCACTCAACACCACCATTCGCCGTCACCACCAACTCCACCTTGTTCCACTGCGGCTCACCCGTCTCCATCACATGCCGGTCATCCTCCATATACACCCGAGCTAACTCACTGGGTATCAAATCAGCATCCGTCTTACCTAACACCTCTTCAACCTGCTTCTCACAGCGAAACGCGTCGTTGAAAAAGATAAACTCGCCATCCACATTCTTTAACCAAAACATCACGTCCGGCATAGCCTGAAATAATACCGGCGATATCTGCCCAGGAATTAATGAGTCCAAGAACTCAGCTACGGCGTCACCGTCAAATAATGCTGCATTTTTCATCACTTCCTTGACGAATTATCACAAATTACCACCCTCGTCGACCCCTTTCATTTCCACATGACACACTCTTCCCAACACATCGTGAAAGATTCTCCCAAAAATTCCATTATAAATCGCGACATCAAGAAACTCAGTGCTAGACAGCTGTCTAACTTCCCTCTATGAGCTTCATACGCTCGATTGAATTCCCCCACCAATCACCCAAACAATCGAGCTCATACTAACACACTACAGTACAAAAATGGACAAAACACTAACAAACAAGGAACGCTCTATCATCTTCTGGGCGAGCTTCCTCGCACTCATGGCCGCCGGCGTCGGTTTCGGTATCCGCGTTATGAGTATCGGTATCTGGGAAAAAGAATTCAATATCAGTGGCGCCGAAGCAGGTGGCCTCTTCGGCCAATCCCTCTGGCCAATCGCCGTAGGCATGATCCTCTTCAGCCTTATCGTCGACAAAATCGGATACAAAATCTCCATGATGATCTCAGCGGCTTGCTTCATTGCCTCCTGTATCTGGACTATCTTCACACGTGATTTTGCTTCAGCTAAGTACTCATTCCTCCTTTTCGGCTTTGCTCACGGTATCGTGGAAGCGGTGATCAACCCGCTCTGTGCCACCATGTACAAAACCCAAAAATCCAAGATGCTCAACATCCTCCACGCTTCATGGCCAGCGGGTGTTGCTCTCGGTGCTATGATTTTCATCCTTCTAGGAACTGGTGACTCTCCATCACTTGCATGGCGCGAGATGTTCTGGTTCGTTCTCACTCCAGTACTCGCATTCGGCGTCATGTTCCTCATGTGCCACAACTACCCTGAAGACGAACGCGTTGAAGCAAATGTCCCATACACAGACATGCTCCGTGAATTCGGCGGCCTCGGTATCTTCCTCGCCGTCACCTTCCTCTTCTATGAGTTCGCTACCCAAGCTGGTGCTCTCTCTGATGGCTATGATCGCATTATTACCAGCTTAGCGGTTGGTTCCCTAGCCGGACTCATTTCAGGCTTCGCTCTCAAATCAGCAGGTAAAGTTCTCTTCTTCATCCTCTGTCTCACCATGATCCCACTGGCAACTGCTGAGCTTGCTACTGATGCTTGGATCAAAAAACTCATGGAGCCAGTTCTCTCTACCGAGTATAACCTTAACTCTGGTTGGGCAATCGTCTTCTCCTCACTTATCATGATGGTTCTCCGCTTCTTCGCTGGTGTGCCACTTAAGTACATGTCCCCACCAATCCTCCTCGTAGTCAGTGCTATTTTCTCAACAGTTGGACTCTTCGTTCTCTCTGGAGCTACAGGTGTTACCATCTTCATCGCATTCATCCTCTATGGGGTCGGCCAAACATTCTACTGGCCTACAATCCTCGGCTTCACCGCTGAACAGTTCCCAAAAGGCGGCGCAATGACCCTCAACACGGTCTCCGCTATGGGTCTCCTAACCCTCGGTATTTTCGGTGTACCATTCCTCGGTGCGACCAGTGATAACTTCAATGCTAACCTCGTCAAAGAAACCGCTCCTAAAGTGTACGAAGTACGTAAAGAAGACCAAAACTTCTTCGGGTGGAAATACGAAAAAGTCGACATGGCAGCAGTCAAAGAAGACATGAAGTTCCCTGAAACAGAGGCTGAGCAAACTCCTGAACAAAAACAGTTCGTTGTCGACCTCGACAACAACCAACGTAAAGTTCTCAAGGTTGCTGCTTTCTTCCCTGCAATCTTGGGTGTCTGCTACCTCATTATTGCACTCTTCTACAAGTCACGCGGCGGTTACAAACCTGTCGTGCTTGAATCCTCATGGGAATAAACCTTCCCACATAGCTTAGGTATAGTGTAAACCCCCACTATGCATTTGGGCCTAGATTGTTCTACTCAGAGTCTCTCCGCCATTCTAATAGACGTTAGAAACGGAGAGACTCTTTGCGAACACTCAGTCAACTTCGAGGCAGAACTGCCTCACTATCAAACAAGTCACGGCTTTGTGCGCGGCACTGAGCCTGATGAGTTTTTCTCAAACCCACTCATGTGGGTGGAAGCCCTAGACCTCCTGCTCTCTAAGATGCAGCAAGACGGTGCTCCGCTAAGTGCTATTGCAACAATTTGCGGATCCGCCCAACAACACGCCACCGTCTACCTCAATGACAACTTCGAGCGAGCCCTTGAGAACCTCTCTCCTAACATCCCTCTCATCGAACAACTTGGCGATTGCTTTACCCGCCCCGTCTCCCCCATCTGGTTAGACGCCTCCACTTCCCAAGACTGCCAAGAAATTACCCAAACTATCGGCAGCTCACGTAAAATTACAAAACGCACTGGCTCTGCCGCCATCGAACGCTTCTCAGCCGCGCAAATTCGCAAACACGCCAAACAATTCCCTGAGCGCTGGCACGAAACCAAGCACGTCCACCTCGTTTCCTCATTCCTTTGCTCCCTGCTCGTCGGTAAATCTGCCGCCATCGACTACGGTGACGGCGCTGGCATGAACCTCATGCATATCAATAAACGGCGCTGGGATAAAAAAATGGCCAACGCCACCGCGCCCGGTACGCTCGATCGCCTACCAGAACTCAAACGTACCACCCAAATCGCCGGTACCATCGCCCCCTACTTTTCCTCAAAATATGGTTTCAACGAGCGCACCCGCTGCACCCATTGGACCGGAGATAACCCCGCAAGCCTCGTCGGCATGGGCGTCATCCACCCCGGAACCTGGGTGATCTCGCTCGGCACCTCCTACACCCTCTTCTCCGCCGTCAAATCCCCCTTCCCAGACCCCATGGGATACGGACATATCTTCGGCAACCCCGTCGGGGAATACATGTCCCTCTCGTGCTTTAAAAATGGCGCCCTCGCCTGCGTCGCTCTCAAAAATCAACTGGACATCACCTGGGCCGAATTCGACGCCCTCCTGCGCATCCCCCGCACAGCCGAGAGCCCCGTCAGCCTCCCCTTCTACGAAACTGAAATCACCCCACCTGCCGCCGCCCTCGAGCAAATCACCTCAGACCCAGCCGCACTCATCGATGGCCAGTTTCTTAACATGCGCCTCCATAGCCTCTGGCACGGAGAATTCCCTGAAACCATCGTCGTCACCGGCGGCATCTCACAAAGCGATGGCGTCTGCCAAACAATCGCTAACATTTTCCAACGCCCAGTCCAACGACTCAGCTCACACGCCTCGGCCTCACTCGGTGCCGCACTCATCGCTGCACACGCCGATGGCTATGATATCGACTCCCTCATCGAGCAGTTCTGCCTGCCAAAAGAGGGTGCCACCATCGAGCCAGATCCCGCCACTGAAGTGATATACCAAGCACTTGGCGAAAAGTTCACAGACCAGCTCTACCAACACCTTAGAAAGTAAGGAATGGCGTGGATTTTACTCGATTTCTCCCCCGCTGATCTCTATTCCTTTCGCTCAGATTATCACCAGAAAATTCAATGCGTAAGGTTACTTTATTCACAGGTCAGTGGGCCGACCTCCCATCAGAGGAGCTCTTCCCAAAAGTCAAAGAAATGGGCTATGATGGCGTAGAACTCGCCTGCTGGGGCGACCACTTCGATGTCCAAAAAGCTCTCAATGAAGAGGGTTACTGCGAAGCCAAATGGGCACAGTTAGACAATGCCGGTATCACCTGCTTTGCCATCTCCGCTCACCTTGTCGGCCAAGCCATCTGTGACCTCATCGATGAACGCCACAAGTCCATCCTCCCACAACACGTCTGGGGAGATGGTGACGCGGAAGGTGTCCGCCAACGCGCGGCCCAGGAAATGATCGACACCGCCAAAGCGGCCCGCAAATTCTTCGACCTCAAGCCCGGTGGAGCTCCTGAAAAAGTCGTCGTCAATGGCTTCACTGGCTCCTCCATCTGGGGCGCACTCTACGCATTCCCACCCACTTCCCAAGAATATATCCAAAAAGGCTTCGATGACTTCGCTAGCCGCTTCACCCCCATTATGGACGCCTTCGCACAACAAGACGTCTACTTCGCTCTCGAAGTCCACCCCACTGAAATCGCATTCGATATCGCCTCCGCCGAGCGCGCCCTCGAAGCTCTCAACCACCACCCACGCTTCGGCTTCAACTACGACCCATCACACCTCGCCTACCAAGGTGTCGACTACGTCAAATTTATCTACACCTTCTCCGACCGCATCAACCATTGCCACATGAAAGACGTCTGGTTCGGCCATGGTGACGGCACCGTTGGCGTCTTCGGTGGCCACACAGACTTCCTCGACCCACGTCGCTATTGGGACTTCCGCTCAGTCGGCCGCGGTGACGTAAAATTCGAAGATATCATCGTCGCCCTCAACGATATCCACTACGCTGGCCCACTCTCCGTAGAATGGGAAGATGGACGCATGGACCGCTTCCACGGTGCTACCGAATCCTGCGAATACGTGCGCAAGCTCGACTTCCCACGCAATACCAACCTCGCCTTCGACGGAGCATTCGATAACGACGCGCAGGGATAAGTTGCTCAGTTTCACAGTTACTAAGTTGCTTGGTTACTTTGCGTCCTGCGCATATAACTAAGCAACTATACCTCTAAGTAACAAAGCAACCACCCCCATGCCTTACCAATCTTTTGAAGACCTTGATGTTTGGAAACGTGCCTGCCAACAAGCCGTCACCATTGTTAAAGAAGTAGAAAAATTCGCCTCTTTTGAACTCAAAAATCAAATGACCCGTGCCGCTATTTCAGTCCCTTCTAACATCGCGGAAGGTCATGGCAGGGTAACTCCAAAAGATTTTTCTAAATTTCTCCGCATCGCGCTAGGCTCAAACAACGAACTTAAAACGCAAATCTACATTTGCCTCAAACTCAACCTAATAACACCCGAAACTGGCAAATCTCTCATCGAAGAAAATACGATCATCGCCAAAATGATTCAAAGCCTTCGAAAATCACTCAATGACTAAGCAACCAAGCAACTATTTACCATGACACCAACCAACAAAGTAAGAATGGGCATGATCGGCGGTGGCCGCGGCGCCTTCATCGGTGCTGTCCACCGTATCGCCGCTGCGATCGACCAACAAATTGAACTCGTCTGTGGTGCTTTCTCCTCCGACCCAGAGCGCTCCAAAGACTCCGGCGCAGACCTCTACCTCTCCCCCGAACGTTGCTACGGCACTTTCGAAGAAATGATGGAAAAAGAAGCAGCACTCCCCGCGGATCAACGCATGCAATTCGTGGCAATTGTCACCCCAAACCACGTCCACTTCCCAGCTGCTAAAGCAGCCCTCGAAGCCGGCTTCCACGTCTTCTGTGATAAACCAGTCACCCTCGACCTCGCAGAAGCGAAAGAACTTAAAAAAATCGTCGAGTCATCAGGTAAACTCTTCGGCCTCACTCACACCTACACTGGTTACCCGATGGTCAAACAAGCACGCCACATGGTTGCAAACGGGGACCTCGGTGAAATCCGTAAAGTCGCCGTCGAATACCCACAAGGCTGGCTCGCCGACGCCATCGATACCGAAGGCCAAAAACAAGCCGCTTGGCGTACCGACCCTAAAAAATCAGGCGCCGCTGGCTGCATGGGTGATATCGGCACCCACGCTGAAAACCTCGCAGAAGAAATTACTGGCCTCCACATCTCCGAACTCGCCGCTGACCTCACAGCCTTCGTCCCGGGCAGACGCCTTGACGACGATGGCAACGTCCTCTTGCGCTTCGTAGGCGGTGCCAAAGGTCTCCTCATGGCATCACAAATCGCAGTCGGTGAAGAAAATAACCTCGCCATCAGAGTCTGGGGTGCCAATGGCGGACTTGAGTGGCACCAAAACGAGCCAAACACGCTCATCTTTAAACCTAAAGATGCCCCTGCCCAACTCTACCGCACCGGCAATGACTACAACTGCGACGCTGCAAAAGCTGCCACCCGCACCCCAGCCTCACATCCAGAAGGCTACCTCGAAGCATTCGCCAACCTCTACCTCAACTTCGCTAACCATATCCGCGCAGTTGAAGCAGGTGAAACCCCCGATGCCTTCGCCACCGATTACCCAAAAATCGACGACGGAATTCGCGGCATGGCATTCATCGAAGCCGTGGTCGCCTCCAGCGCCAACAACGCAGCCTGGACCTCCTTCGACGTCTAATACCACTACACATTATTCTACAAAAAAAAGAGGTAGCTTCTGGAGCTACCTCTTTTTTTTTTGTTCTTCATTGAATTCTTGGGTCTGTCTCTGCAATTACCTGATTGATCCCCTCCTGGTTGAAACCCTTATACCCGTCGCGCCGCTCCAGATTCTCTAAATGCGACCCCAGTGCACCATTCTTCTCAAACTCCCTCGCTTCAGCAGCGCTCAGCCCCTTTCCTAACAAAGCATGAAGGCGCTCTGGCTCCACCCGCCACCACTCACCTTGCGTAAATTGTTGCTTTAAATACGGTAAGTCACTGAAGGGCCGCATCAACTTCACACCTGCCTCCTCCAAACCTCTCGCTAAAGCCTCAAAGTCAAATTGACACTCCAAATGGTGCATCCCTGCCTGAAACAAACTCTCCCCATGCAGAGCACACCACATCCCCACCGTCCCCAACCCATCCTTCTCACCTAATCCCTGATGAGAAAAATCACCTCGTACCTCCTCAGCACTCATATCAACATCCGCAAAGACCACAATCCCCGCCTCCCCTGACTCCAAGACCTGCGCCCCCCACCCAGCCCCCGCACCCGCATAAAATCGCTCCCGACATTGCAAGCCCAACATCTCTAGCACCCCCACTAAGCTCGAAAAACTCCTGCGGCTCGAACGATAAGTATGGTGGTCGTGGTTCGCCCACCCTAAGCCCAGCCCTCCCTGGCGCTCGTACTGCATGCGCGCCACCCGATTGCGCCCCATCCAATACTTCCGCTCCGCTCTAAAAAAACAATCCGCAGCCACCGCCTGCCCCAAGCCCCCCACAAGCCTCTTCAACATGTACTCTAACATGGCGAACGCTTGGTCCATATCCTCATAGTTTCTCCGCCGAGTGCTCACATACTCTAACATTTCTTGATAGAGCACACTGTACTGATCCCCAACCTCCAGTACCTCCATCGCCCTGCTTCCGTGGCGCTCCACCACTGAAAGATAAAAATCCCGCTGCTCAGTTACAACGAGGCGTCTAACTGGTGCCCACGGCTTCCCCTGAATCGTCCCATGCACCCCGTGAACTGCCGCAAAATCCACACACGCATCCACCTTTAACTGAGCCCCCCACTCACTCCGACAGCCCAACACCTCCCGAGTCACCACTCTCGGAAAAACCGCTCCCGGATGCCTCCACCCGCCATAGCGATCAAGCTCAAAACCTACCTCCACCAATCGCTCAACCTCCCCATCGGGAACCAATAAACAGTCCAGCCAGTCAAATAACCGCGTGCCCGTCTCCACTCGCATACGTTCCTCTAAAGCACGTAAATAACCACTGCGCCCCAACACCTCTGCATACCAAGCATCTAACACCCTCTGGGCGTCTCGCTCAGGCTTCCATGCAAACGCTAAATCCACTCCACATTATCTCCCGAAGCCCCCCCTTAAGCAAGCAAACCTTTCCTTTCTCCCACCTGAACTTCGTGATAAATTAAAGATTCACCCCTCATTGTTTATGCGAGAAATCCTCCTCATTGGCTGTGGCAAAATTGGCACCACCATCGCCAGGATGCTGGCTAAAACCCACGACTACCACCTCACCCTAGCGGACCTCTCCACACAACGCCTATCCCAACTCAAGTCCCTCCCCAATATCCGCGCCACCCTCCCACTCGATGTCTCAGACCCACAGGCATTAGACCGCGCCATGCAGGACAAAGTCGCCGTCATCAGCGCCCTAGCATACCCACTCTGCCCAACTATTGCGCAGGCAGCACAACGAAACAAACTCAGCTACTACGACCTCACTGAAGATACCGAAGTCAGCACACACATTGCTGAACTTGCTCAATCCTCCTCGCCTCCACAAATCTTCGTACCGCAGTGCGGGCTCGCCCCGGGCTTCATCGCCATCGTCGCCAAACACCTCGCTGAACAATTCGACACAGTCGATTCCATTTCTATGCGCGTTGGCGCTCTGCCACTCTATCCAACAAATGCCCTCAAGTACAACCTCACCTGGTCAACACTGGGCCTCATCAACGAATACTGCCAACCCTGCCAAATCCTCCAAGACGGCAAACTGCACTCAGTACCCGCTCTCTCCGAACTCGAATCACTCTCCATCGACGGCACCCGCTACGAAGCCTTCCACACCTCCGGTGGCGTCGGCTCACTGTGCTCGTCCCTACTCACCCAAGCACGTCACATTGACTACAAAACTATCCGCTACCCAGGCCATCGCGACCTCATCCGCTTTCTCCTCCACGACCTCAAGTTTGAGTCCCGCCGTGGGCTGCTCTGCGAGCTCATGGAAAATGCCATCCCCAGCACCGAACAAGACTACGTCCTCAGCTTCTGCAATGTCACTGGGACCAAAGAGGGAAAACTGATCCAACTCAGTGATGCGCGCAAAATCTACCACACCCAACTCGATGGCAAACACCTCTCAGCCATCCAGTTCACCACCGCCGCAAGCCTCTGCGCCGTGGTCGACCTCACCCAACTCGCACCCACCCCGAACCAATCAGGCCTCATCCACCAGGAAGACATCCCCCTCACTGACTTCCTCAAGAACCGCTTCGGCAAATACTTCGAACTAGGCAATACCGAAAGTGCACAGGTCACCCAGCCCTCCGCCATCATTGCCTCAAACTAAACCCACTCCTCGCATGTCTAATCCCAGTTCCAGCTCCATCTCAGACCTCGGCATCACCGCTACTAACCCTAGTATCCTCTGTTCCCTCCTCCCACACGAACACCACGGACCCACCATCCCCGCCGAAAGCCCGATCGATGCTTCGCAAATTGCTCAGGTGCACCTCGCCTCTCCAGAGAACACTTCCCAAGTACTCGACAAACTCCCCACCGCCTTCAAGCAATGGCGCCAAGTCCCCGCCCCAGTCCGCGGCCAACTCATCAGACGCTTCTCCGAACAACTCCGCCACCACCAACAGGCCCTCGCCGCACTCATCACCCTCGAGGTTGGCAAAATCCACAGCGAAGCACTCGGCGAAGTCCAAGAAATGATCGATATCTGCGAGTTCGCCCTCGGCCTCAGCCGCCAACTCCATGGACTCACCATCGCCACCGAACGCCCAAATCACCGCCTCATGGAACAATGGCACCCGCTCGGGCCAGTCGCCATCATCACCGCCTTTAACTTCCCAGTCGCCGTCTGGGCATGGAATGCCACTCTCGCCCTCATCTGTGGCAACCCCATCATCTGGAAACCCTCACATAAAGCCCCACTCTGCGCCGTCGCCTGCCACAATCTGCTGGAGCAATGCATCCAAAATACTCCCCAAGCCCCTCCCGCCTTGAGCTCCGTCATTATCGGCAGAAATGATGTCGGCAAACAACTAGCCAGCCACCCGACCTGCCCCCTCGTCAGCGCCACAGGCAGCGTCGCGATGGGGCGCGACGTCGGCACCACCGTCGCCTCCCGCTTCGGCAGAAGCTTGCTTGAACTCGGTGGAAACAATGCAATGATCGTCACCGAACACGCCAACCTAGACCTCGCTCTCCGCGCCATCCTCTTCTCCGCCGTCGGCACCGCAGGCCAACGCTGCACCACCCTCAGACGCCTCATCCTCCACCCCTCCATCGCCACCTCCCTCTGCAACAAACTCACCAAGGTCTACACCACCCTCAACATTGGCGACCCAAGGGATGCCTCCACCCTCGTTGGCCCCCTCATCGACGCCCCCGCTGTTGCCTCTCATCACGCCGCCATCCAGCAAGCTCTTGCCGAAGGTGGTGAACTGCTCACCCCTCATTCCTGCGACTCGGTCTATCCAGAAGGCGGACACTACGTTGCCCCCACCATCCTGAAAATGCCCCCCCGCTCGCCCATCATGCAGCAAGAAACCTTCAGCCCAATACTCTATATTACCACCTACTCCGACCTCGGTGACGCAATCTCCCAACAAAATGATGTCCCACAAGGCCTCGCCAGCAGCATCTTCACCAACCAACTCCAAGAAGCTGAATACTTCCTCAGCCCTGCAGGCTCCGACTGCGGAATCGCCAATGTCAATATCGGCACCAGCGGCGCAGAAATAGGCGGCGCATTCGGTGGCGAAAAAGAAACCGGTGGCGGACGTGAATCCGGCTCCGATGCTTGGAAAAATTATATGCGCCGCACCACCAATACCATCAATTTCGGTGCCGACATGCCACTCGCCCAAGGCGTCACATTCGATACCTAAACCCACCCCACTTCCACGGCCAAATCCACCAATCTGCAAGATTGGCTAAAAATGCCTTGATTCTTGAGGCTAAGCCCTCCATAAGCCGCGTCCCAAAGCTTCTTCTAAAGCCATGGCAAACAAACTGAAAATCGCACTTCCTAAAGGGTCACTCCAAGACCCAACTCTCAAGCTTCTGGAAAAAGCAGGCTACAATGTCTACACTTCCAGCCGTGGCTTGCGTCCATCATCAGATGACTCAGAGCTCGATATCTACATGATCCGCGCACAAGAAATTGCCGGCTATATCGACTCCGGATTCCTCGACTGTGGCATCACCGGCCTCGACTGGGCCTACGAAAACCGTGCGGACCTCGTCGACCTCGCCGAGCTCCCATACTCACGCGCCACCACTCGCCCAACCAAATGGGTCCTCGTCGTCCCTGAAAACTCTCCAATCCAAACCGTCCAAGACCTCGAAGGAAAACGCATCGCCACTGAAGGCGTCGGCATCACCGAGCGCTACCTCGAAGAAAAAGGCGTCAAGGCTGACATCGAATTCTCCTGGGGTGCCACCGAAGTCAAGGTCCCTGACCTCGTCGACGCAATCGTCGACGTCACCGAAACTGGCAACTCCATCCGTGCAAACAAACTGCGCATCGTAGACACCCTCCTCACATCCTTCCCACACTTCTATTCCTCCAAGGACGCCCACGAAGATGAATGGAAACGTGGTAAAATGGAGCGCCTCGTCCTCATGCTCAAAGGTGCTCTCGACGCCCGCGATAAGGTAGGTCTCAAAATGAACCTCCCAGAAAAATCCTTGCAAGAGGTCATCGATACTCTACCTTCCCTCCGCCGACCAACTGTCTCACAACTCGCTGAAGATGGCTGGGTCGCAGTCGAAACCGTGATCGAAGAAACCGTCTCACGTAAAATTATCCCCACTCTCAAAGACCTTGGCGCTGAAGGTATCATCGAATACCCACTCAACAAACTCGTTCGCTAAGTTCGCATCCAATCTAATCAAACCGTAACCAACCAAAAATTATGGGTAGCCTAAAAAAGCGCCGTAAGGCCAAAATCAACAAGCACAAGCGCTCCAAGCGCTCGAAGGCAAATCGTCACAAGAAGCGTCTTCGTTACAAGTCATAACCATTGACCTGTAAAAGCTGGAAGAATCTCTTCCCAATAAAAGGCACGTGAGCATCCGTCTCCCGTGCCTTTTTTGCTGCCACCCTACCCACCAAAAATTCCCGCCGATTTCTCAAAATTGCAGTTTCCAATTCCCTCTGAGCCTCCTACATTCCGCGCGTGGACAAACTGACCGAAATCATGAATCACAAACGGCTCGAAGTCGAAGCCGTGATCCCGCGCATGCAAAAGCTTAAAGCTGCCGCCCTAGAACGCAATGAGTTCCGCGGCTTCCGCAGCGCTCTTGACCGTGGACCTGACCACCTCGGCGTTATCGCTGAAGTTAAAAAAGCTTCCCCATCCGCCGGCATCATCGACCCAAATTTCGACCCCGTCCGCCAAGCCCGCATGTACATCGACGGCGGCGCTTCCTGTATGTCCATCCTCACCGATGAGAAATACTTCAAGGGCCACCTCTCCTACCTCGCACAAATTGCGAAGGAATCCCCCATCCCCTGCTTGCGTAAAGACTTCATGGTCCACGAAGTCCAGATCTACGAAGCCGTCGTCTCAGGTGCCGACGCCATCCTCCTCATCGTCGCCGGCCTCAACGATGAAGAATTGAAAAAACTCTACGATATCGCCCGCACTTTCCAACTCGACGTCCTCGTCGAAGTTCACGACCTCCCAGAGATGGAACGCGCACTCGACCTCGGTGCCGACCTCATCGGCGTCAATAACCGCAACCTCAAAACCTTCACCACGGACCTCGCTACCACCGAACAACTCGTCGATGAAGTCCCCGATGATGTCCTCCTAGTTTCTGAGTCCGGTATCAAAACCACTGCCGACGGCCAACGCGTCCTCAATGCTGGCGCCAATGCCATCCTCGTGGGCGAATCCCTCATGCGTGCCAATAATCCAGCAGATGGCATTCAGTCCTACCTCAACCTCGTCGCCTCCACTGACAGCGACGTCATCGAAGCATAAGCTCAAACTACCAACTTCCAGTTCCTCTTGTCCTTCGTCGATACATTTAACCAGCTCCCCGAGTCGAAGTCACCTCTCCTCAAAAAGTTCGAGAGACTCATCGCTCCCACCTCTAACGAGCACCTAGAGGCCATGGCCGTTGAAGCGCGCACCATCACCCAGCGCAACTTCGGCAAAACCATGCGCCTCTTCGCCCCCCTCTATGTATCGAATGAATGCATCAACAATTGTAGCTACTGTGGCTTCTCCCGAGACAACCCCATCCTGCGCACCACCCTCACCATCGACCAAGTCGTCACCGAGGCGCGCCACCTCCACGCACTCGGATTCCGCAACATCCTCCTTGTAGCTGGCGAACACCCCAAGTTTGTCTCCGACGGCTACCTCCAAGATTGTATCGATGCCATCAAGTCATTCATCCCCACTATCGCCATCGAAGTGGGCCCCATGGAAGACCACCAGTACGCTGAAATTGTAGACCACGGCGGTGAAGGACTTATCGTCTACCAAGAAACCTACGTCCGCGAAGTCTATAGCAAACTCCACACCGCAGGACCCAAAAAGAACTTTGACTGGCGACTCGAATGCCCAGAGCGCGCCTATGCCGGCGGCTTCCGCAGAATCGGTATCGGCGCCCTCTTCGGCCTCGCACCCTGGCGCCAAGAAGCACTCGCCCTAGCTGCTCACCTCGAGTACCTCTACAAACATTGCTGGAAAGCAAGCTTCAGCGTCGCCTTCCCACGCATGCGACCCTACGCTGGAAATTACCAATACTCCCCAGACCCCGAGCTCTTCCTCGACGACCGTTCCTTCGTACAGCTCACCACCGCATTTCGTATCTGCTTCCCACATGTGAATATCGTTCTCTCCACCCGTGAACCGGCCCCCCTGCGTGACGCCATGATCCCCCTCGGTGTCACCCACATGTCCGCAGGCTCACAAACCGAACCCGGCGGCTATACCGGCGCAGGCCACGACGACCTCCACCTCACTGTCAAAGGCCGCCGCGTAGAAATCGAAGAACGCAAACCGTGCCAAAAAGCTACCGAACAATTCACTATCGATGATAAACGTAGCGCCTCACAAATCGCTGCCCTCCTCGATTCCAAAGGATACGAAGCCGTCTGGAAAGACTGGGATGAAGCCATCCTCAATCCCTAACTCATCCTAACACCTATGCTCACACTCAACGGTAAAGACCACCCACTCCCCGCGGATAACACAATCAGCGGCCTGCTTAAAGAACTCGGTCTCGATACCAAACCCGTCGTCGTTGAACACAATAAAGTCGCTCTCTTCCCACGCGATTACCCTAACACTACACTCAACGATAACGATTCCATTGAGATCATTACAATCGCCGCTGGCGGATAACTCTCATTCCCTCCCTTGCTTCAAAACGACTCCATACTCCCATTGTTAGAATCCCGTTGGTCGCTCTTCGCGAACCGCACCCAGCTCCCACACCCTCACAAAATGTGGGATGCCATTGCCACCCTCCACACCAGCCCAGAACGCACCTATCATAACATCCACCACGTCGCTGATTGCCTCGAGAAATTCGACGACTGGCCAGATAAGCCCACCGACTCAGCCCGTGACGCCATCGAACTCGCCATCTGGTTCCACGACATCATCTACGATAGCCGCAGAGCCGATAATGAAGACTCCAGCGCAGCACTCCTAACTCACTTCATCCGTGGCCACGCCCTTGAAACCGAAGCCATCGCCCTCATCATGGCCACCGAACACAAGGAAGCTTCAGGCATGCGCTCAGAAGAAATCATCTGCGACATCGACCTCTCCATCCTCGGCGCCACTCCTGAAACCTACACGAACTACGCTACTGCAATCCGCTCCGAGTACGACTGGGTAGACCCAGAAACCTACCAACAAAAACGTACCCAAGTCCTCAACAACTTCCTCCAAAGAGAAAATATCTACCACACCGAACACGGTAGAAATGCCTGGCAAGCCCAAGCACAATCGAACCTTCAATCAGAAATCAAGCAACTCGCACACCCAACATCATGAGCATCAATATCCGCCGCCTCGCATCAGAAGCTCTCGAAGAATGGGAAGAAGGATTCGTCTATGCCGAAACCCTCGTCGACTCCGCCTCCAGACACTACAAAGTCTCACGCGAAGACCGCAACCTCCTCAACGCCCTCCTCCTGGGATGCATCAGAAATAAGCGGTTGTTAGACTTCTGGATCTCCCAACTACGCGATGGTAAAATCGATATGCAAGTGCGCTGCCACCTGCGCGTGGGCCTCTTCCAACTCTACCTCATGGGACTGCCCGACCACGCTGCGGTCAATGAAACCGTCAACTCAGCACGCAAAGGTATCCGCGGCCTCATCAATGCCCTCCTTCGCAAAGCTATCCGGGAGCGCGATACGCTTAAATCACTAGCGGATTCCCAACCCATCGCCATCCGCCTCTCCCACCCAGATTGGCTCGTCGACCGCTGGACCCAACAATACGGTGAAGCTGCCACCACCCAGCTCCTCGAGTGGAACCAACAACCCTCCCTCACCACCTTCCGCCTCAACCCCCTCAAACCCCATGGCCGTTCCATTGTTGAACTCTCTAACAAAGTAAAACCGCTCGCTGACCACCCCGACTTCTTCACCACCAATGGTCTCCCACCTCGCGAGTGGATTGATGAGGGGCTCATCTACATCCAAGACCCGGCCACCACCCACTCAGTCGAACTCATGCAGCCACGCAACGGCGAGTCCATCCTCGATGCCTGCGCTGCCCCAGGGGGGAAATCCACCCAAATTGCAGCCCTCATGCAGAACGCTGGATCCCTTCTCTGCACCGACTCAAACGCCAAACGCCTCCCGCGCCTCCAGCGCAACCTCGAACGCCTCGGCATCAATATCGCCACCACTGAAGAATGGGATTGGACCTGTCCACCACCGGAAAAATGGCACCAACAATTCGATGCCATCCTCCTTGATGTCCCATGCTCTAACACCGGAGTTATGCGCAAGCGCGTCGATGCCCGATGGCGCATGACCCCTGAAAATATTACCGAAATCACCCACATCCAACAAGCGATCCTCAAGCATGCGCTGGCTTGCCTCAAACCCGGTGGCCGACTCATCTACTCAACTTGCTCGATCGAAGCAGAGGAGAATACCAAACTCATCCATACCTTCCTTGAGGACCACCCAGAGCTCACACTGGCTGAAGAACAACAAATCCACCCAGCCACCCACCACACAGACGGCGCCTACGCCGCCCTCCTCACCCGCCAATCACGCTAATCAACGCCTCACGAACACCCAAAAAACCTCATTTCACAGTTGAAGCTTAGGATTTCTGCCCCTAAAACCCCTTGCGGCTTACTGTGCCCAGTGAGGCACACTACCATCTAACTGATACCACGCCACAGATCATGATCGAAAACATGCGTAAATACACCGGCCTCATGGCGGTCGTCATTGTCCTGCTCGCAGCAGGCCTCGTTGTCACAATGAACCAGACTGGCAGTGGCCATAGCGGCATCGGCAATGGCTTCATGAACGTCAATGGCGTCGGTCTCGACCGCAACGACTTCCGCAAAGAAGGCCAAAACACCGTCTCCGCAATCCAGCGCCTCGGCCAAGCCCAAAACTTCAACGACTTCTTTAAGCTCTCAGACTTTGCCCGTACCCTCACCGGCGCAGCAAACTCAGAAAGCCAAAGCTACATTAACTTCGTCACCAACCGCATCCTCCTCAAGCAAGGCGCCGAGAAACTCGGTCTCTATTCCTCACCTGAAGCTGCTGCCAAATACATCGAAGACAACATGTTCCAAGGCCGTGATGGTGCCTTTGATGCCACCATGTACCAAAACTACATCGATAGCCTCGGCAACCTCGGCCTCAAAGAAAGAGACTTCCAGCAACTCGTCGCTGAATACATCGTCTTCACGAAAACACGCGACCTCATCGGCGGCGGACTCACCCCCTCCGCATCCCAAACCATCACAGCTGACAAACTCAACCGCCAATCCATTGGCATGGACGTCGTCACCTTCAAACTCAACGACTACAAAAAAGACCTCGCCCCTAGCGATGAGGAAATCAAAGCCTACTGGGAAACGCACAAGGACAAATACAAAACCGACCGCCAGGTCAAACTGACCTACGTCCTTACCCATCTCGATGACTCAGATGAACCAAAACGCCCAACTCCTACTCCAGATGCCGACCCTGCTGAAGTCGCAAAACAAAACATCGAGTACCAAGAGAAAAAAGCTGCTTGGGATGAGCAACGCAAAAACCACACCAATATCCTCACCGGTATCTTCGACGACTTCCTCTTCGAAGTAGAGGAATCTGAAGGCCAAGACTTCGACAAAGCTGCTAAGGCGGCTCAAGAAGACGCTGGCGAAGACCTCAAAATCGTCACCACCGAAACCTTCACTGCTGACGCACTCCCCGCCGAGCTCGCTTCTCTCACCATCAAAAATGCACAGCCCGGCACCAGCATCTCCCAAGCAATCTTCGGAATGAAAATGAGCTCCGAACTCATCTACAATATCCAAAACTTTGGCGTCGGTCGCGATGGCCATATCGCCATCCGCCTCGATGAAGACATCCAACCAAAGGTTAAAGAATTCGAAGCCGCTAAAGAGGACGCTAAAGCCGACCTCATCACGAAACTCGCTACCGAGGCCATGACCAAAGCCGCCGAAGACGCAAAATCCAAGCTCACAGAAGCGGTTGCCGCCGGCAAATCCTTCACTGAGGCAGCTACCGAAGCTTCCCTCACCGCCACAAACATCGCACCATTCACCACTGCCACACCGCCGGCTGACCAAGCGAATGCTGCTGACTTCTTCCGCATCGCACAAACCACCGCTCCTAAGACAGTCGCCGAAGACCTCTCAAGCTCAGCTGACTCCACATCCATCATCTACGTCTCAAGCCGCACACTCACCATCGAGGGCGACGAGGCACTCAAGGAAACCCAGCTCGTCGATCAAGCTGCCAACCAACTCAAATACGTGGCTTTCAACGCCTGGATCCTTGGACTTAAAGACAATGCGGAACTCAAACTCCCACTCGCTCAATAAGCCCACCACCTAAGCCACTTCCCTATACCGTTCAGCCCGCCACTCCAGCGGGCTGACTTGCGCTCACTCACCATGTCTGAATCACTCCAAGATATCTTCGACGACGCCAATGGCGACCTCGCTATCGGCGACTTCGAAAACGCCATCGTAGGCTACCGCAAATGCGTCGAACTCGACCCAGAATTCTTCGACGGCTGGCAAGCACTCGGCATGGCCCTCATGAAAACCGGAGAGCTCAAAGAAGCCATCGGCTGCGGCATCCAAGCCACCATCCTTAAACCCAATGACCTCCTCGCCTGGACCGCACTCTCACAAATGTACGTCCAAGATGGCCAAATCGCAGAAGCCGAACACGCAAAACAAAATGCCACCATCCTCGGCATAGGCGGCAAAATTCAAAAGTGAAAAGTTAGATCTGAGAAGTTAGAGGTAAGTGAGAATGAAAAAGCTAGAAGACAGAACGTATGAGTTTGCTCTGCGAGTAATTAAGCTTACCAAGGCTCTTCCGAATGATCGTGAGACCAATCATATAGCTAACCAACTATTCAGATCAGCTACATCAGTAGCCGCTAACTACCGCGCATCAAGAAGAGGAAAATCAAAAAAAGACTTTATTGCAAAACTCGGCATTGTGCTGGAAGAAGCCGATGAATCACACTTCTGGCTCACTCTCATAATCGACACCAACCTTCTCCCTCAAGAAAAAGTCGCTCCACTCCAACAAGAAGCTTCTGAACTTACCGCCATTTTCACAACTTCGCTCAATACCGCTAAGGGTAACCCATAGTAAACTTTTTACTTACTTCTAACTTCTCAGATCTAACTTCTAACTTTCCAATGTCTTACTACATCACCACCGCTATCGACTACACCAACGGCTCGCCACACATCGGCCACGCCTACGAGAAAGTACTCGCCGATGTGCTTAACCGATACCGCAAACAAAAAGGCGAAGCGTCCTATTTCCTCACCGGCGTGGATCAACACGGCCAAAAAGTCCAACAGACTGCAGAAAAAGAAGGCGTCAACCCCAACACCTACGTAAAGCGCGTCACCAAAGGCTTCACCTCAGCGTGGGAAAAACTCGGACTCGACTACGATGGCTGGGCGGAAACCATCAACCCACTCCACAAAACCTGCGTCCAACAAATCCTCCAAAAACTCTACGACGAGGGCGCCATCTACAAAAAACAATACAAAGGGTTCTACTCCATCCGTCAGGAACAATTCCTCACCGACAAAGAACGCGACGAAAATGGTGAGTTCGGCCCCGAATGGGGACAAGTCGAAGAACGCGATGAAGAAAATTACTACTTCCGCCTCTCAGACCACGTCGATTGGCTTCGCGATTTCGTCAACACCAACGAAGGTTTCGTCATCCCATCCTTCCGTAGAGCTGATGTCCTCAATGCCATCGAGCGCGCAGAAGGCAACGACCTCTGTATCTCACGTCCAAAAGAACGACTCCGCTGGGGCATCGAACTCCCCTTCGATACAGAATTCGTCACCTTCGTCTGGTTCGATGCTCTCATCAACTACATCTCCTTTGCCGGCTATAACAAAGCGGAAGGCTCCGACCTCCCAGACTTCGACCAACTATGGCCAGCCAACCTCCACATCATTGGCAAAGACATCCTCGTGCCGTCCCACTCCATCTATTGGCCATGCATGCTGCGCGCCATGGGCTTCTCAGATACCGAAATGCCCACCCTTCTCGTGCACGGCTGGTGGAATATCAAATCCGGCGAAGGTTCAGAAAAAATGTCCAAATCTCTCGGCAATGTCGTTGACCCAGTCAACCTCGTCGAGCAATTCGGCCAAGATGCTGTCCGCTACTACCTCGTACGTGACATCCACACCGGCCGTGATTCGGACTACGATATCGAGCGACTCGTCATGCTCTTTAATACAGAACTAGCCAACAACCTCGGCAACCTCTGTAACCGTGCCCTGAACATGACCAAGCGCTATTGCGGCGGCACCATCACAGCTTCTAGCTTCGATGACCCCTCCAGCAAAGAACTGCGCGATTCCCTGAGCTACACTCTCGCAAAATACTCCGAGCACATGGACCAACATGCGCCCTCACACGCGCTCGAAGCCATTATCAGCTTCATCACCAGTGCCAACGTCTATGCCGAACAGCACAAGCCCTGGGAAATTGCCAAAGACGAATCCAAAACAGAAGAAGTCAATGCCGTCCTCAACCACATGGTCGAAGTCGTCGCCATCGCTTCTGTCCTACTCAAACCATTCATCCCAGAAGCCTGCGCCCGCATCCAAACTCAACTCAAAGCCGAGCACCTCAGCCAACTAACCCTGGATCAAGTCCAGTGGGGACTCATCCCAGTCGGCCACGAAGTCGCTAAGCCAAAGCCAGTCTTCCCACGCATCCAGTTAGAAAACCCTGAATAACCCATCGTTTGACATGAGCACACCCACCCCAAGCACTTTCCTCAAAACAGCGATCGAAGCAGCACACGCCTCAGGTGAGTTACTCATGGAGAACTTCGGCAAAGATCTCAATGTCGATGAAGCCCTGCACCACGATATCAAGCTTGCCCTTGACCGCGAGTCTCAAGACCTCATCACCAGCATCTTGCTCAAGCAATTTCCTGACCACGCGATCTACGGTGAAGAGGGGCTCGCTGGGAATCAGGAATCAGATTACCAATGGATCGTCGATCCCATCGATGGCACCGTCAACTATTTCTACGGCATCCCCCACTTCTGCATTTCCATAGCTCTGCGCCACAAAGAGGAACTCATTCTCGGGGTCATTCTAGACCCAGCCCTCGATGACCTCTGGACAGTAGAAAAAGGCGGCCCAGCCCTCCTCAATGGCAAAGAAATCTCCGTGTCTCCGCGCACAAAACTCGAAGAATCCATCCTCTTCGTCGGCTGTGGCAAGACAGAGGAAGCACTCGAAACTGGTCTCGCCCGCTTCAAACGCGCTTCCCTGCGCGCACGCAAAATGCGCATGATGGGCTCCGCCGCCCTCGGTATGGCCTACATCGCTACCGGCAGACTCGACGCCTACGTCGAAACTCGCATTTCTCTCTGGGATATTGCCGCCGGCCAGCTATTACTCGAAGCCGCTGGTGGAAAAACCGAACTCAAACCCGTCGAAGGGGAACCCGACGTCTGGAGTATCGTCGCCACCAACGGCAAAATACCCATCGAAGAAATCCTCTAACCCCAGATTCCCATGCCAAAAACCATCACCTTCAGCCTCCTCTCACTCATCTTCCTCAACCTCACGGCATGCGGCGTCTGGCAACCCGCACCAGACCTCGGTGCCGTAAAAGAACTCCACTATGAGGTCGACCAAAATGCCGTTGTGATTCCCGCTAAGTACGGCAAAACCTACGTCCTCGAAGGGAACGTCATTGCCCGATACAACGATTTCGACCTCGCTCGCGTGCACTCCACAGTCGTCGAACCTGGACATCTGGAAAAACAAGCAGGCTGCTACGACACCTACGAAGTGCGCGACAGAGAAGGCAAGCTTCTCAAGACGCTCATGCTCACCCCAGAAAATACAGAAAGCCTCTTGCGTTTCCGCCTAAACGAGCGGAACTACTTCATCAGTAACACCAATGTTTCAGGCTCCGTCCGCATCACCCTTCCATCTCACCAACTCGCATACCATCATGTTCCAACTCTCTAGCCCATTGGGCCGCTTCCGCCTCATTAGCATTCTCGAAGCCCTCTCATTCATCTACCTGCTCTATTGCTCCATCTACCTCAAGCGTATGCTCGGCGATGACTCCGCAATCCGCATTCCCGGCATGATCCACGGTGGTCTCTTCTGCGTCTATTGCCTCTTCCTCTTCCAAGCCATGGAAGTCGCCTCGTGGTCCGTCAAGCGCGCAGGTCTTATCTTCCTCACCTCTTTGGTGCCCATCGTCCCATTTTTTATCGAGCCTTGGCTCAAGCGTGAACAAGACCGCCTCCAAGGCTCCACACCAGCCTAGCCTCTTGCCTCACAACAATTTAATTAGTGCATCCAAAGGGCTTTATCGAGCCTGACGCATCCACAC
Source organism: Rubritalea tangerina (assembly GCF_042683245.1). NCBI lineage: Bacteria > Pseudomonadati > Verrucomicrobiota > Verrucomicrobiia > Verrucomicrobiales > Rubritaleaceae > Rubritalea > Rubritalea tangerina. Next base: position 207,803 of record NZ_JBHUJB010000005.1, on the reverse strand, counting down.
GTTTCCACATTGCTATGTCAGACACACCTAACATCGATCCTCGTTTCTACGACTTTGTGCTCCTCCAAGCCCAAAATGCAGGACTTTTCCTCGGCCAGCTGCCTCACCCTTCAAGTGGTGAAAAATCTATCAACCTCAAAGCCGCAAAATCTGTCCTCGATTCCCTTGAAATGCTCACCGAAAAATCCAAAGGTAATCTGTCGGGCGAAGAACTCGAACTCCTCAATAAAGCACTCACCAATATCCGCGCACTCTACCAAAACGCCAAAGACCTCGGCTAAGCACCCACCCAAGCAATCCTAAATTTTCACTTCTCCATGACACAACCATTCTTCATCCTCGGACCATGCGGCCTCGAAAGCGAGGACTTCGCCTGGGAAATGGCGCGCTCCCTCAAACCTATTGCCGATAAACTCGGCATCCAGTGGTACTTTAAAGCCTCCTACGACAAAGCAAACCGCACCTCTGGTGATGCGTTCCGCGGCCCAGGAGTCCATGAAGGCACCCGCATCCTCGGTGAAATCTCTAAGGAACTCGGCGTCCCAGTCACCACCGATATCCACAACCCAGCAGAAGCTGAAATTGCCGCTGAAAATATCGATTTACTCCAAATCCCCGCCTTCCTCTGCCGCCAAACTGACCTCATCGAAGCCTGCGCCAAAACAGGCCGTACCGTCAACGTCAAGAAAGGCCAGTTCCTCGCCCCTTGGGATACCGTCAACATCGCCAAGAAACTCCAATCCTATGGCTGCGACGACTTCTACCTCACCGAACGTGGCGTCTCCTTCGGATACAATAACCTCGTCGCTGATATGCGCTCACTCTACTGGATGAAAGAAGAAGGTATCCGCGTTATTTTTGATGCCACCCACTCAGTCCAACGACCAGGCGGCCTCGGTGGATCCACTGGAGGAGATGGCGTTCTCGCCCCCGTCCTCGCTCGCGCTGCAGTAGCCACCGGTGTCGACGGCGTCTTCATGGAAGTGCACTCAAACCCATCTGAAGCACTCTCAGACGGCCCTAACCAAATCCCTCTCAGCGAAATCGAAGAAGTCCTCACCCGTCTTATTGCAGTTCACAAAGCTGCCCATTGCTAATGCTCCCGCGCCTTCATAGCATCGCCCTCCCCATCACCCTCCTTAGCGCCTCCACTCTCATTGGCGCTCAGGAGCCAGCCCCTCGGACCCTTCCCGCTATGAAGGTCCTCCCAGTTGGCAGCAGCTTGCACAACCTAAAAATCCCCCGTTTCAATAAACAATACGAAACAACCTCCGTCCTCCACGCCAAACGCATCGACATCCTCGCCGAACACAAAATGAAAGGCTCCAGTGTCGACATCACCCTCTTCAAAGAAAATTCCCCCCAGGCAACCACCCACCTCAAAACCGCTTTCTACAATGACCTCAACGGAATTATCCACTCGGTCGAAAATATTACGATCAGCGGAGACGCCTTTGATATTGCCGCACAAGGACTTATTCTTAAATGGAAAAATCGCACAGGTTTTTTACTAGGAAAAACAGAAACTCTGTTCTACTCTGATATAGATAAAAAGATGACTTCTACTGTTAGTACGCCTCAGAATAAAAAGTCACTCGCCGCACGTCCACTGTCCCAAAAGACCAAAGCCATGGCCGTTGCCGCGACTACCATCCCAGCCCTCCTCAGCGCAGAAGAGCTTAAGGAAATCGACACCCTCGCTCAACCCTCCACTCAGGCCATCGCCACCGTCGACCAACAAGCTCAAAAAGAGATTAACGAGTTAGATTCCCTCGCAAATGAGGTGAGCGAAACAAAACAATCTCTCCACACCCAACTCGTCGGTGCTATCGCAGAAAATACCACCCCGACTCTCGACGCCGTCCCCATCAAACAAAAAGATGCCAAGGCCGTCCCAGTCAGTGTCAATTGCGACAATGGCATGTACTTCGACGCCATCACTGGCACCGTAGTCTATCAGAGCAATGTCGTAGTTACCCACCCACAGTACCACCTCACCTGTGATGACGAACTCAAGGTACTCCTCAAAGCTGACCCTAAGGTGCCAGAAGCCAAAGAAGCTCAAGTCACCCCCGGTGAGACAGTCACACCACAAACCTCTAACCTCTCACGCTTCACTGGACTCGATAAAGCCATCGCCACAGGTAATGTCGTTATCAAAGCCAAAGATTCAGAAGGCAAACTCATCATCACACACTCCGAAATCGCAACCTACGATGGAGATACCGGCGTCATGATCCTCAGAGGTGGCAGACCCACTGTCCAACAAGGTAACACTATTGCTCGCGTTCTATCAGATACCGGCTATATTAAAATACTCCCTAACATGAGCGTCCGAATCGAGGGCCGCCACGAGATCAAAGCAAATCTCAACGAGCTACAAAATAAGTAGCAGACACACCTTTCCAAATGCCTAGCGCAACCATTAATCAAACAAACTCTAAAGCTGGATGTGACCACCTAAGCCAGCGTACTGGTCGCAAGCTCCTCCTCTGCGCCAAAGACCTCAAAAAAGTGTACGGTGGACGCGCTGTCGTAGACGGTGTCAGCATGACTGTCGGTGACGGAGAAATTGTCGGACTCCTCGGCCCCAACGGCGCCGGAAAAACCACAACCTTCTACATGATCGCCGGACTCGTCCCACCCAATGCCGGACTCGTCACCTTCTCCGGCCAAGACATTACCGAACTCCCCATGCACAAACGCGCCCGCATCGGCATGGGCTACCTCCCACAAGAAGAATCCATCTTCCGAAAAATGACCGTCGAGGATAACCTCCTCGCCGTCCTGGAAACCCGAAAACAACTTTCCAAAAAACAACGCCAAGAACGTGCCGAAGAACTCATGGAGCGCTTCCGCATCACCAAACTCCGCAAATCGCTCGCCCTCACTCTCTCTGGTGGCGAAAAACGCCGCCTCACCATCGCTCGCTGCCTCTGCACCGACCCCAAACTCCTGATGTTAGACGAGCCCTTCGCCGGAGTCGACCCAAAGGCCGTGGAAGCTATCCACACCATCGTACGTGAACTCAGAGATAAAGATGGACTCTCCATCCTCATCACCGACCACCACGTTAGAGAAACTCTCAAAATCGTCGATCACGCATACGTGATGGACGATGGTAAAGCCATCATCGAAGGCACTGCTGATCAAATCGCCAACGACCCCTTAGCGAGAAAGCACTACCTCGGTGAAGACTTCACCCTGTAACAAACCGCCGGGGCTCACACCCCACCTTTCTAAACCTTTAACCCAAACCCAAACGAAAGGAACCAAACAAAGATGCAAACAAAGAACGTTGACCCACCAATCAATATCGTCGTACGCCACGAAACAGTCACGGATGCAATCCGCGAATTCGTTAAGAAAAAGATTGGTACCCTGCATCTCGATTACCCTCGCATCATCGAAGCCCGAGCGGTTCTTGATGTGAAGAAAAACCGTCATGTGGCCGAGATCATCCTCTTCTGCGCTAACCATATCACTATCGACGCCTCAACCGAAGGCCCAGATATGTACGCCGCAATCGATGAAACCATCGCCAAAATCGCGCGCCGTATGCGCAAACATAAAACGCGCTTGCTCAAAAAGTATCGTACCAAGCCAGAGGACACCATCAAACACCTCGATGAAAAAGTCTTCGCACAAGACATCCTCGATACCCACCCAGAAGAAGCTGCCGCAGATCCTGAACCAATGATCATCCACCGCGAAGGTGTGAAACTTAAAAAACTCTTCAAAGAAGAAGCGATCATGGAACTCGAACTCTCAGACAAACCCTTCTTGGTCTACACCAACGCAAGACGTGATGTCCTCCAAATCGTCTACAGACGATCAGATGGTGACTATGCAGTAATCGAACCATAATCACTCGCGTTCCCAAAACCACTCTCAACACAAGCCCAATGCTGAAAAGTATTGGGCTTTTTGTTGAATCCTATTCATCATATCACATCAAACTAACAGATTTTTCTGATAATTGTTAGAAAAGTAGCTTTTTGACACAGAATTCACATACAATTTGTTGACTATTACACGATTTGGCACTTTCTCTGCTAGTACTGAATTGCGCTTGCTAACCTAACAAGCGATCAGCAACAAGAACACACCCTCTATGGCTAAAAAAGCTACAAAGAAAACAGCGAAAAAAGCTGCCAAAACAGCTGTAAAATCCGCAAAGAAAGCAGCAAAAAAGGCTACCAAAAAAGTCGCAGCTAAAAAGACCACCAAAAAAGTGGCCAAGAAATCTGCGAAAAAAGCCGAAACCGTCGAACTCGAACTCGTAGCCAAAGTGGCACCCACTCGCGAAGCAATTCAACAGGCCGCCTACTTCAACTACCTCGATCGCCTTAAATCAGGCCAACCAGGCTCCCCTGAACTCGACTGGTCAAAAGCGGAACAAGACCTTGCGTAACCCGCAACCCACCTAGACAAAAAATCGTAACAGATTCTCAAAAAGAGCTCCCTCGGAGCTCTTTTTTTATACCACTCCACCTCCCATATCAGCCACCCAATTTTCCAAGCATGAACCGAAATCAACTGAGCTTGTGAAATTTTTCACAATCTGACTTGATAGAGGGCTCTTTTTCCTTCTTTTTAGTCTGTGGCGATTCGATCCACCTATTGAGATGAGCAAACTAAAAACCACCGACTACCAAGCCCCGGACAATGCAGCCAAAACAGCACAAGCTGTCGCGGACTATCACGCAGAAGCGGATGACCTCATGGGCGAGAAAATGGTCTTAAATATGGGGCCCTCACACCCCGCTACCCACGGTGTCTTACGTCTTATCCTAGAACTCGATGGCGAGGTGATTACCAAAGCTACCCCTGATGTCGGCTTCCTCCACCGAGGCGATGAAAAAATTGCAGAAAACATGCAATACAATCAGTTCATCCCCTACACGGACCGCCTGGACTATCTAGCACCTCTTGCCAACAATGTTGCCTACGCCTGTGCTGTTGAAAAACTCATGGGATGGGAACTTCCTCCACGCGGTCAAGCGGTCCGCGTCCTCGCTTGTGAACTCGCTCGCATCTCGGCACACATGCTCGGAGTCGGAGTCTGCGCCATGGACGTCGGTGCCATGACCGTCTTCCTCTACACCTTTAACGAACGCGAAAAAATCTACAACCTCTGTGAACAACTCACAGGTGCACGCTTCACCACCTCCTACACGCGTGTCGGCGGCCAACTCCGCGACCTCCCACAAGGGTTCGAAGAACGCGTCCTCAACTTCCTCGATGAATGCTCCGAGCAAATTGACGAAATTGCTACCCTGCTCGATAAAAATAAAATCTTCATGAAGCGGATGTGTGACGTCGGCACCATCTCTAAGGAAGATGCCATCGCATACGGACTAACAGGACCTAACCTCAGAGCGTCCGGCGTCCCACGAGATCTCAGAAAAGATAACCCCTACTTGGGATATGAGAAATATGATTTTGATGTACCCATCGCGGAAGAAGGAGATTGCTACGCACGCTACCAAGTCCGTATGGAGGAAATGCGCCAGTCTATCCGCATTATCCGTCAAGTGCTCGACTCCCTCCCCGAGGGCCCCGTCAACATTGTCGACCCTAAGAGCACACTTCCAGAAAAAGAGCGCGTCCTCATGTCCATGGAAGAACTCATCCACCACTTTATCGTCACCACCCAAGGCATTGACGCCCCAGAAGGCGAAGTCTATTTTGGTCACGAAAACCCGAAAGGCGAACTCGGATTCTATATTCACTCAAAAGGAGGAGGCGTACCGCACCGCCTCAAGATCCGCTCCCCTTCCTTCATCAACCTCTCGATCTGCTCAGAATTGTTGGAAGGCACCATGGTTTCTGACGTCCCAGCCATCTTAGGTTCTCTCGACTTCGTCATGGGCGAATGCGACCGCTAACCCTTTTCATTTTACCACTCTAAAACCTACTTCCATGTCCCAAGACATATTAGAAAATGCTGTTGCTTCACACCCTAGCCCTGGTGAAAAGCACTTCCCAAAATTCGAAGCAACCGCAGAAATCGAAACCCTGGCCGACGAGCGCATCACCCACTACCCAGTGAGTAAGCTCTCCGCAGTCCTCCCGCTTCTGCATATCGTCCAACACCACTTTGGATTCATCTCCAAAGAAGCTATCACTTGGGTGGCCAATAAATTAGAGATTGAACCCATCAAAGTGCTCTCAGTGGTGACATTCTACCCAGGCTTCCGCCAAAGTGCCCCTGGGAAATTCCACTACAGAATCTGCCGCACACTCTCCTGCGCCATGGCGGGCTCTCACGAGCTTATGGATAAGATCTGCGAAATCACTAACATCGACCGCACCCAACTTTCCCACCACAACCCAATCGTTGTCTCCCCATGCGGAAACTATTCGGTCGAGTTTGCTGAGTGCCTCGCCTCTTGTGGCTCAGCTCCTGCATGCCTGGTAAATGACGATTTCCACGACAACATCACCCCAGATAAAGCACAAAGCTTGATCGACCAATATCCCGCCTAAAGCGCCCTGACTCAACTTTCCTCTGCACAAAACCATGTCAGATATCCAATACCTTCCAGGCAAAGAGCCCCATCCAGCCGAGCACCGCTTGATTTTCAAAAATATCGATCGCCAAGGCTGGGACACCTCCATCGATACCTACATCGCTGATGGTGGCTACCAACAACTCAAAAAGGCTTTCACCATGGAGCCTTCTGCAATTACCGACGAGGTCAAGAAATCTGGCCTCCGAGGCCGTGGGGGCGCGGGTTTCCCCACTGGTGTCAAATGGGGCTTCATCCCCCCTAACAACACCAAACCAGTCTATCTCATTTGTAATTGTGACGAGTCCGAGCCCGGAACCTTCAAAGACCGCTACATCGTCCACCAAGACCCTCACCAACTCATCGAAGGAATGGTCATCTCCGCCTTCGCTGTCGGTGCGCATACAGCCTACCTCTACATGCGTGAAGAATTCCCAGAGGCCGCACTCACCATGGAAAAAGCCATCGAAGAAGCGCGTGCCAAAGGCTTTGTTGGGAAAAATATCCTAGGCTCCGGCTTCGATCTCGAAATCTGGGTCCACCGTGGTGCCGCTGCGTATATTTGCGGTGAAGAAACCGGTCTCATCGAATCCCTCGAAGGCAAGCGCCCCTACCCACGCATCAAGCCTCCTTACTTCCCTGCAGCTCTCGGCCTCTACATGGCCCCAACTATCGTCAACAACGTCGAGTCCCTTTGCCATGTCAAACACATCATCGAAATGGGTGGTGAGTCATACGCTAAACTCGGAGTCGAACGAAATACTGGCACTCGTATCCTCTGCGTCTCCGGTGATGTCAGAAACCCCGGCTACTACGAAGTCGAAGTAGGAAAACTCACCATGGGCGAGTTGCTCAACGATATCTGCGGCGGCCCCAAAGATGGCCGTAACTTCAAGGCAGTCATCCCCGGAGGGTCATCCTCCAAGATCTTGCGCTGCGACGAAACCTTTAAAATTGGCCGAGGTGAAGATGCCAAAGAAATAAGCTTTTGGGATATCCAGTTAGACTTTGACACCCTTGCTGCCTGCGGCTCCATGGCCGGCTCAGGTGGGGTGATTGTGTTAGACGATTCACGCAAAATGTCTTGGGTCCTCAACAACATCAACCACTTCTATGCCCATGAATCCTGTGGCCAATGTACCCCATGCCGCGAAGGAAATGGCTGGATGAAAAAAATCTCCGACCGCATCGTCAATGGCGAAGCCGCACCAGAAGATATCCAAACACTCGAAGACGTTGCCTATCAAATCGATGGCAAGACCGTCTGCGCCTTCGGCGAAGCCTCATCCTGGCCCGTCGAAGCCATCATCGCAAAATTCCGTGACGAACTCACCGCTGAGACATCAGAAGACAACCAACACCTCAGTAAAGAACAGCTTCAAAGAGAAATGTATTTATCCAAGTAGCGAGTACCAGGTGGCTAGTAGCAAGTAGATCATGACTCCAGCAAAAACATATAAAGACCTTCTAGTTTGGCAAAGCGCTCATCGCTTTGTTATGGAGGTTTATTCTGTTACTCAGAGTTTTCCAAAAGAAGAACAATTCGGGCTAACATCCCAACTTCGCCGTGCAGCCGTATCTGTTCCATCAAACATTGTTGAAGGATTCGGCAGATGGAGTAACTCTGAGAAACTTCGCTTTTACAATATAGCAGAATCGTCTCTCCACGAAGCAGACTACCAGCTTTATCTAGCTAGCGAATTAAAGTTCGCAAATACTCGAAACGCCTTATCTATAGCTGAAGAAACTAAACGCCTACTAGCAGCCTTCATTAAATCCATCCGTCCGAAGGACGCTAAATAACCTACTAGCCACTCGCCACAAGCTACTAGCCACTTTCAAATATGTCCGACTCAGACACCAAACAACTCCCTAAAGACCTCGCCGCTGAAAAAGGCATGGTCAATGTTCAAATTGATGGTCACTGGATTCAGGTACCTCGAGGAACACGCATGATCGAAGCTTGTAAGATGGCAGAGGCCCAAGTCCCTCACTATTGCTATCACCCAAAGCTTTCCTCACCTGGTAACTGCCGGATGTGCCTCGTCCAAATGGGCATGCCCCCACGTCTCGCTCCCGGCCAAGACCCAGAGTACAATGACCAAGGGTTCCAAGAAATTGGTTGGATGCCTCGCCCCGTCATCGCCTGCGCCAATACCGTCGCCGAAAATATGGGCATTCGCACCCAAGGTGAGCTCGTCGAAAAAACGCGCGAGGGTGTCATGGAGTTCCTCCTCATTAACCACCCACTCGATTGCCCAATCTGTGACCAAGCTGGTGAATGCACTCTCCAAGAATTCTCCGTAGAGCACGGTCGTGGTCAGTCCCGCTTCCTTGAAGATAAAATCAAGAAGCCCAAAAATGTGGACATCGGCCCTAGAATCAACCTCGACGATGAACGCTGCATCATGTGTTCCCGTTGTATCCGCTTCATGGATGAGGTCGCGGATGACGCCGTACTGGGCTTCACCGAACGCGGCACCCATACCACTCTCACCTGCCACCCAGACCGTAAGTTAGATTCTAACTACGGCATGAACACCATCGACCTCTGCCCAGTTGGCGCCCTCACCTCCAAGGACTTCCGCTTCCAAATGCGCGTCTGGTTCCTCAAGGAAACAAAGTCCATCGATGTTAACTGCGCCACTGGCTGCAACACCACTATCTGGACTCGAGGCAACGAAATCTACCGCGTCACCCCCCGCCTAAACAATGACGTCAACTCTGAGTGGATGCCAGATTCACACCGTCTATCATTCCACGAAGTCCAAGGCGATGACCGCCTCACTGACCCAATGATCAAAGCCGATGGCACGCACGAAGTCACGACTTGGCCCACCGCTATCAGTGCCGCTACCGAAGCTCTCAAAGAATTTGAGCCAAATGAAATTGCTATCATCGGCTCAGCGCGCATGACCAACGAGGAACTCTTCCTGACCAAAACACTCTCAGATGTCATCGGTGCCGCACACCTCAGTGTCGTCTCTCGTGATGGTCAAGCCGACGGCAAATTGATCGCAGCTGACCGCAACCCAAACACCAATGGTGCCAAGCTCATCTTTGCTTCGGAGTCTCCAGCGGCCTCACTCGCTACCATCAAGGACGGGCTCAAAGCTGGCTCAATCAAAGCCCTCATTGTCCTCCAAGAAGACCTTCTCGAAGCTGCAGGCTTCTCTCACGACGAGCTTGCACATGCAGAACTCATCATTAGTTCCCACATCAAAGCTAACCCAACTGCCCAGGCCAGTGACATCGTCTTACCATCCGCATCCTTTGCTGAAAAACGAGGCACCATGATCAATGTCACTGGACGCCTACAACGCCTTAACCAGGCCGTACAAACTCCTGGAAATGCCATGGACGACTGGGAGATCATCCGCGACCTCATCCTCTCCTACACCGGGGAGAAAAATGACATGTTCGTCCTCGAAGATATCCTCAAGGTCCTCTCCCAAGCTGTGCCAGCTTTTGAAGGAATCACCCTCTCGAAGGTCGGTGAGCTCGGACTCCCACTCATAGAAACAGGTGAAACAATCCCCTTGTTAGTAAAGGAAAGACAGCGAGTCGAAAACCGTGAAATTGTCGGCTAATCACCATTCCGAATTTTACCCATCACACCATGGACATTCTCACACTCACCCTCATCACCTTTGTGAAGATCATCGGTTTCACCTTTGTCCTCACATTGCCCATCATCGCCTACTCGGTCTACGCTGAACGCCGTTTCTCAGCCGTCATCCAAGACCGCGTTGGGCCTAACCGTACGGGTATCCCTCTCACCTTGTTTGGGGGCAAGAAAGATATTCCTCTTCAAGGGCTTCTCCAGCCACTCGCCGATGGACTTAAATTTATCCTAAAGGAAGACTTTACTCCCTCACACGTTAACAAGTTTTTCTTCTGGATCGCTCCCGCTCTCACAATGGTGCCAGCCCTGCTCACCTTAGGAGTCATCCCCTTCGGTTCTACTCTATTCGGTGAAAAGCTCGTCATTGCAGACGTTTCAGTCGGACCTCTCTTCATTTTTGCAATCGCCTCACTCTCAGTATATGGCATCACATTTGCTGGCTGGGCATCCAATAATAAATACTCCTTCTTCGGTGGCGTGCGCTCCTGTGCGCAGATGATCTCCTACGAGATTGCTCTCGGTCTATCAGTGATTCCCGTACTGATGATCTTCGGAGAACTCAACCTCACCAAGATTGTAGAATGGCAAGCCGAACATGGTTGGCTACTTATACCCGTCACCTTTGATAATGGCTTCGAAGTCGGTCTCAGCCAGTTCGGCGGTCCTCTTGGTTGGTTCCTCCTCCTGCCGCTCTACCTCTCCTTTTTCATCTTCACCGTCTCCATCTTCGCGGAAACAAACCGTATGCCCTTCGACCTTCCCGAATGTGAGACCGAACTCGTCGGCGGGTACCACACCGAATATTCATCCATGAAATTCGCCCTCTTCTTCCTAGGCGAATACGCTGCAATGATCGTGGGCTCCGCTCTTATCGTCACCCTCTTCTTCGGCGGTTGGTCACTAGGCTTCGGACTCGATGCCTGGGCCTTCGATACCTTTGGCCCTTGGGTCGGACTCATCCACCTCGGTGCCTTCCTCACTAAAGTCGTCGCCTTCATCCTCTTCTTTATTCTCGTGCGCTGGACAGTCCCCCGCTTCCGATACGACCAACTCATGAAACTTGGATGGGTCGTCTTCTTTGAACTCGCACTCATCAATATCCTCGTGGCTATGCTCATCATGGCTGCACCATCAATGGTGGAACGCGGCGAATTCCTCGGACTCAGCCTCCTCACTGTCGCTGTTGTCGCCTTCTCAGCCCTCATGTTTGTCATTGCTAAGTCTCTAGATAAGAAAACTTCCGCATAGCACCTCACTCCGATTTCTAACTTCTAACTTTTATACAATGGCCGAAGTCAAAAAACTCAAGCGCCCTGAACTCGATACGGGTGAAAAGCTTTACCTCCTCGCACTCGCTAAAGGTGCCATGGTGACTCTGAAGCACGCATTTAAATCTGTGACTGGCAAAGCGCGTGGTGCCGACAGCCTCAATTCCTCAGGCCTCGGAATCACCATGCAGTACCCCGAACAAAAATGGGATGACCAATTGCCCGAACACTACCGCGGTGCTCCTGCCCTCGTCACTGACGAACAAGATCGCGAACGTTGCGTCTCCTGCCAATTGTGCGAATTCATCTGCCCACCGAAGGCCATCAAAATCACTCCCGGCGAAATTCCTCAAGACGATCCATGGGCAAAAGTCGAAAAGCGCCCCAAAGAGTTTGATATCGACATGATCCGCTGCATCTACTGCGGCATGTGCGAAGAGGTCTGCCCAGAGCAAGCCATCTACCTACGTAAAGACTACGCTATCACGGGCACCTCCCGTGAAGAAATGGTGCACAATAAACAAAAGCTCTACGAAATCGGAGGCAAACGCGTCGGCCTTGTTAACAAATGGAATGAACTGAAGTAATTGCCACTTCTCCATTGAGCTTAAGTAATCCTCTTACCCACACATCTCCAATGCCAATCGTTCTCTTTTACCTATTCGCAACAATCATGCTCGCCGGTGGCGTCGGGGTCGTTGCTCTCAAAAACCCAGTCGCCAGCGCCCTATCGATGATCGTCTCTTTCATCGGCTTGGCTGCTCTCTTCGTGGGCCTCAATGCCTACTTTGTTGGGATCCTACAAATTCTTGTCTATGCAGGTGCCGTCATGGTCCTCTTCCTCTTCATCATCATGCTTCTTGACCTGAAAAAAGAGGAAGGTCGTGAAACCAAAATGCCAGCCCTAGCAGCGGGTGTCATCATCCCCGGCCTTCTTGTACTGCAACTCATCGCCGTCTTTCAAACTAGCCAGATCAAAGACTTCACCCCAATCACCCCAGATTCCCTCGCTCAAAGCTCCGAGACTCTCGACCAACACTTCCAAGGAGTGTCAAAAGAGAGCACAATCCATAAGTCACTCAACGCGCCAGCCCCAGAAGACCGCACTCTTCCTGACGTGAATCTAATCGGCCAAAAACTCTTCACCGAATACAACTTCCCTCTCCAAGTGATCGGCGTCCTCCTGCTGGTTGCCACCATTGGCTGTGTGTCTCTCTCTAAGAAACTTAAAGCCAAATCCTAACCCTCTTCCACTTTAGGAACCTCACCACTTTCTTCCATGCCAACCGCATCACTCACAGAATACCTTTTCATGTCTGGCCTGCTCTTCTCCATTGGGCTCGCAGGTGTGATCATTCGTCGTAACATCATTGTCATCTTTATGTGCCTCGAGCTCATGTTAGCGGCCGCATCACTCACCCTAGTCGCGTTCTCCAGAGCCAACCTCCAAGGCGGGCTCCCAGATTACGACGGCCAGATGTTAGTCTTCTTCATTATCACCGTGGCTGCCGCCGAAGTTGCCGTCGGTCTCGCCATCATCGTTGCTCTCTATCGCGCTCGCCAGACCATCAATACTGAGGACCTCACCTCACTCCAGGGATAACTCCATTTACCCAGCACTTTCATGAATTTACCCATTCTACTCCTCATCCTGCCTTTGCTCTCAGCTGTGGTTATCCACTTCCTGCTGCAGCAAAAACTGGCCAATGTCGCTGCCGTACTCGGCTCCATCGCCACAGCGCTCACTTTCGCTATTTCTGTGAGCCTTTTAGGCGCAAATAACACTGTAGACCTCTTCACCTGGGCGCAGATTGGAACCTTCCAGTTAGATATCGGCCTCCAGCTCGATAAACTCTCCACGGGCATGATGATCGTGGTGACGGGAATCGGACTCCTCGTCCACCTCTTCTCGCTCGGATACATGAAAGACGATGGCGCCAAAGCTCGCTACTTCGGAAACCTTTCGCTCTTCATGTTCTCCATGACAGGTATCGTCCTGGCGACAAACTTCGTCATGATGTTTATCTTCTGGGAGCTCGTGGGTCTCTCCTCCTACCTCCTCATCGGCCATTGGTACCAAAAAGACAGCGCCGCTGACGCCGCTAAAAAAGCCTTCCTCTCTAACCGTGTTGGCGATTTCGGATTCATTATCGGCATCCTTATGATCTGGGGGCTTGCCGGATCTATCAGCTTCGACTCTATGAGCATCGCTGCTGGCACCCCATTTATTGGAGCTGCCATCTTGCTCGTTTTCTGTGGTGCCATTGGTAAATCCGCCCAACTCCCACTCCACGTCTGGCTTCCCGATGCCATGGAAGGCCCCACTCCTGTCTCCGCATTAATTCACGCCGCAACCATGGTAGCGGCAGGTGTCTACATGATGGCTCGCTTCTTCTTCTCCATCGGCTTCGAGGCCATACCAGGATGTTCCGCCGACACCATTGCCTACATAGGTGCCTTCACCTCCCTCGCTGCAGCCTTGATGGCAACCCAACAAGATGACATCAAGAAAATCTTAGCCTACTCTACCCTCTCACAGCTTGGTTACATGGTCATGGCTGTTGGCCTCGTTAACCCCGATGCTGGAATGTTCCACCTCTACACCCACGCCTGGTTCAAGGCCCTCCTCTTCCTTGGGTCTGGTGCAGTCATCTACGCCTGCCACCATGAACAAAATATCTGGAAAATGGGCGGACTCTTCAAAAAAATGCCGATCACCGGCATCACTTTCCTCGTCGGCACCCTCTGCTTGACCGCATTCCCGATGACTTCTGGATTCTTCTCAAAAGAAGCCATCCTTCATGCCGCTCACGACAAGCCCTTCTTCTACTACCTCGCTCTCTTCGTAGCGACCCTCACGACTTTCTACATGTTCCGCCTCATTTTCATCGCCTTCTTCGGTGACGCCAAAGACGAACATGCGTCACATGCAAAAGAAGTACCTCTCATCATGGCTGTTCCACTCGTGATTCTTGGCCTCATGTCTCTCCTTTCTCCCTTCCTCGCCAAACTTATCCCCTCCTCAGCACAATTCACACCTGAGACAGGATTCCACATGAACCTCACCACCGGCCTCTCCATCGGAGCATTCATCATTGGCCTCGCACTCGCTTTCGCCCTCTATAAAGGGAAATCTAACGACCCAATTGCCAATAACAGCCTCATGAAGGTCTTCCGGAATAAGTTCTATATCGATGAAATCTACGACGCTCTCGTAAAAATCTTCCAAGACCTCGTCGCAGCTATTGTCCACTTCCTCGATGAATTTGTCATCAATGGCCTCATCGTGGGGGGATGCACTCGCCTAGCCCAAGGTGCAGGGAAGTTCTTCAACACCAAACTCCAATCCGGCAGTCTTCAGAACTACGCGTTTCTGCTCGGTGCTGGAGTGATCATTGTTATCTATCTCGTTACTTTCCTCTAATCACATAGCAACACCAATCCCTAGCACATTCTATCACCATGCTACTCGCCTTTCTTATCCTCATTCCCATTCTAGCAACTGTTGCGCTGCTAGCTGGAGCTCCAGCGCGACTCACCACCCTCGGTGCCGCTGCCATCAATTTAATCTTGGGACTATTCGCAGCAAGCTGTGCATCTTGTGTGAGCACACTCAGCTTCCCCGTGCTGCAAAACCCATCCATTCACTTCAGCCTAGGCCTCGATGGTATGAGCGCCGTCCTCTTGGCTCTCTCAGTCATCGTAACGATGGCCGCCGCACTCAGTGGTAAATGCCCAGAAGGTAGAGAAAAACTCTGGTACTCCAGCATCCTGCTCATCTCAGCTGGTGCAATCGGTGCCTTCATTTCCACCGACCTCTTCTTCTTCTACGCCTTCCATGAACTCGCACTCATCCCCACATTCCTCATGATCGGCATCCTCGGACGTGGGGGCCATGAAAGAAAAGAAATTGCCTGGAAAACCACCATCTACCTCGCATTTGGCTCCATTGTCTTGCTCGGTGGACTCTTGCTCGCAGCAAGCCAACTCGATAGCCTCGCATTTGCGGACCTCAAACCAGTCTCCGAACACCAAAATGCCATCGCATTGCTTCTCATCATTGGTTTTGGCACTCTCGTCTCACTCTTCCCATTCCATTCTTGGGCGGCTCCAGCTTATGCCTCAGCACCCGCCCCTGTAGCCATGCTCCACGCAGGTGTGCTCAAAAAGTTTGGCCTCTACGGACTACTCCGTGTGGGTCTCGCTGTCGCTCCAGAAGGCATGGCCCACTGGCTCAACCTCTTATTAGTTCTCCTGCTCTGTAATATCATCTGGGTCGGACTCGTCACGATCAACCAGAAGCGTCTCGACTCCATGCTCGGAAATTCCTCAGTCATGCACATGGGCTATATCTTCCTTGCGATCGGTGCAGCCATCTCCTCAGGTGGAGAAATTCTGGATTCTAACGGGGCGATGACTCTCGCTGCCTCCGCCGCCGTTCTCCTCATGTTCGCCCACGGAATTTCTATCGCACTCTCATTCTCACTAGCCTCCGACATCGAATCAAAAACTGGCACCCTCGAGATGAATAAACTCGGTGGACTCGCTAAGACCGCTCCCAAGCTTTGCTTCCTCTTCGGCCTGGTCGCCATGGCCTCTATCGGTCTCCCGGGCCTCGCAAACTTCGCGGGCGAGATCATGGTCTTCTTCTCAGGCTTCGAAGCTTGGACGAGTGATCAAGCTCTCGGCCCCGTCCAGATTGCCACTATCATCGCGATCTGGGGAGTCGTCATCAGTGCCGTCTACATGCTGCGCGCCTTCCGTAACACCTTCCAAGGCCCACTAGAGGAACGCTGTGAAAACGTCTCTGACCTCACACTTCTCGAAAAAGCCCCAGCAATATTGCTCAGCATCGTACTCCTCGCTGTTGGCCTCTATCCAAACCTACTTCTCAACCTCCTTCGATAGATTCTAACCGCAGATTTCGCAAATTAGACAGATTATTTTCATGGAAGCATTCCCTCATAAAGA
The DNA here is from genome assembly GCF_042683245.1 of Rubritalea tangerina. Taxonomy (NCBI): domain Bacteria; kingdom Pseudomonadati; phylum Verrucomicrobiota; class Verrucomicrobiia; order Verrucomicrobiales; family Rubritaleaceae; genus Rubritalea; species Rubritalea tangerina. The sequence goes on along the minus strand of NZ_JBHUJB010000005.1, from coordinate 191,424 downwards.
ACTCAGCTATGAGATCATTGGAGCCTCAATGGAAGTTCATCGAACTCTGAAACCTGGACTAGATGAAAAGCTTTATGAGAGAGCTTTAATCATTGAACTAAACAAAAGAGGACTACACGCAGCCCAGCAAAAGCAATTTCCCGTAAACTACAAAGGCACGGCAATAGGAACTCTCATTCCTGATTTAATTGTAGACGATAAAATCATTGTAGATGCAAAAGTCGTCAGCGAGTTCTGCTCAGCTCACATATCACAAATGCTAGGATACCTCAACATTACGGATCTTGAGGTCGCTTTATTAATCAATTTCAAAAACGCCTCACTAGAACATCAGCGAGTTTTTAAAAAATTATAAATCTGTCTAATCTGCGAAATCTGCGGTTAGAAAAACTACTCTACACCATGCAATACTATTTAGAATTTTTCGTCGCTGGCCTCGGCTTGGTCCTTCTCCTCTGGGAAGCATTTGCCTCGCCAAAAAAGAAAGCCACCCTCGCACTCGTTGGTGCAGCTGGCCTTACGGCGGCCTTCATCGCCCTGCTCTTCACCTCATGCTCCACCTGTAATGCTGAGGTTCCCTCGTGGATGGCTCGCTTCTACAGCAATGAGGGATACGCCCTCTTCTTCAAAGGTTTTGCTCTCCTCAGCACAATTCTGGTCCTCTTGATGAGCTTCGACTTCCAACAAATCATCAATAAGTACACCAGCCCAGATGGTTCTGATGCCAATGCTGGGGAATTCTACTGCCTCCCCATCTTCGCCTGTGCTGGCCTCATGTGGATGGCCTCCGCCACTGACCTCGTATCCATCTTCGTGTCACTCGAACTCGTCACCATCGCTTTCTATGTCATGGTCGCCTTCATGAGACGCAATGTTGGTTCACTCGAAGCTGGCGTCAAATACCTCATCCTGGGGGCGCTCTCTACTGGCTTCCTCGTCTACGGAATCGCATGGCTCTACGGCACCACAGGAACAACTAATATCGCTTCCATGGGCACACCTGAGTCCTCTACAGGATTACTCTTCGGTCTGGCTCTCATCATCGTGGCTCTGGGCTTCAAAGTCGGTGCAGCCCCAATGCAACTCTGGATTCCTGATGTCTACCAAGGAGCACCCACGCCCATCACAGCATTCCTCTCAGTCGCGTCTAAGGCAGCCGGCTTTGGTGTCGCAATCACCATATTGCGCCCCTTCCTTACCTCCGAGTCCACCCAATCGAATGTCGCACTCATCCTCGTGGTCATGGCCGCGGCCACCCTACTCTACGGAAATCTCGCCGCACTTGCTCAGAGCAACTTTAAGCGACTCCTCGCATACTCCTCCATCGCCCACGCCGGATTCCTTCTCCTCGGACTTGCCACAGGAAACTTCAGCAGCGTCTTAGTCTACTTGGCCATCTACCTTCTGATGACCTTTGCCGCTTTCTACGTACTCGGCCTCATCCGCTGTGAAGACGATTCTGACGAAATCTCTGCTCTCAACGGCCTGTACAAGCGCAACCCTCTCCTAGCCCTCGCCCTTACCGTCATCATGGCCGCTATGGCAGGTGTCCCACTCACAGCGGGCTTCATCGGTAAACTCTACATGTTCGCCGCCGCAATCGACAATGTCGACACCGTCAGTTGGTTCGTCATCGCCATCGCTTTCCTAGGCGCAGCAGCCGGCTTCTACTACTACTTCAAGATCATCAAAGCGATCTACTGGTACGAACCATCCAAAACTGAAGCCATGAGTATTCCTATCATTACAAAGGCTGCACTCATTGTCCTCACCCTCGCTCTCTTGGTCCTCGGCGTCTACCCTGCACCACTTGAAGCCTTGGTGAGTACACCACTCTAATCCACAGCCTCGCACTCCCCCCAAGCTCTGGATGCTCAAATGAGCATTCGCCCCCCCTCTGCCTCCCTGTAGCAATGGTGTTTCCTGCAACCCGCCAATCCTAGGCCCTCTGGCTCCCCGCTCACCATAATGAGCCATATCTGAGCTCAATCACCTTGCCCTATCACAGTCCCCCGAGCACCAAAAGCCCAGTCCCCACAACACAAAAAAGCTTTCTCCCATACTTGGAAGAAAGCTAAAGTCTTCAGCGATTTGCTGAGTAAAAGTAAATTACTTAACGCCCTTTTTGGAGAGCTTCGTAGCACGCGTAGTGCCCTGACGAGCTTTAAACTTAGGGTTTGTCTTGCAGATAACGTAAAGTGTGCCCTTACGCTTAACCACCTGACAGTCTTCGTGGCGGCGCTTCATGGAGGCGAGTGATGATAAAACTTTCATGTCTTGAAAAGATTGCTGTTTGGGCTGCGCAAAATACGGATCTCCCCTGCCTTGTAAAGCAATTTCTACTGAAATCTTGGGAATTTTTCCAATCACCATTAGCTTTCAAGCTCAAGCACGCACTCGCATTGCCTGTGCCAGCATTCCCAGATAGTGCTTACGCGGAACTTCCTCCCCTCCAAATTGCTTGAGATGCTCGGTCATCCATTGCGTATCCAATAACACCACCCCCTCCTCACGCAGCCACTCCACCAAGTGAACCAACGCTATCTTACTCGCGTCAGTCTTGCGACTAAACATGCTCTCACCAAAAAAGGCCCCATAGTAACGCACCCCATACAAGCCCCCCTGTAAACCCTCCTCATCCCAACACTCGACTGAGTGCGCAAACCCTAGCTTAAACAATTCGTGGTAACTCTCAATAATGTTCGCATCGATCCATGTCTCGTCGCGCTCCGCACATCCCTTCATCACTTCCACAAAGGCTGTGTCCATTTTAACCTCGAAGGGCTCTTTGCGCATTGCTTTGCGCAATCCCCTCGGTATGTGAAACCGCTCATCTAGAGGAATCACCCCACGCATCATCGGTGAATACCAATTGATCTCTCCTTCCTCAGCCATCGGAAAGACCCCTTCGCTGTACGCTCCTAGTAATATCTGCGGCGGTATGAGATTCACTAACATCCATCCTATGCCGCTCGCTAAAAATTGCAAGTTCATCGCATCCCATCACCTGATCGCTCCCAAAATTTGTCCAAACCAACACTCGACTTCATCACAGCTTATGCTGAATATACCGAGACATCCATGCTAACAGCTGACCGCTACATAGGAAAACAAATCTTCACCACGACCCTGTTCGCCGTGCTCATTCTTAGTGGTGTTTTCCTGCTTGGAAATATCTTCAAGGAAGCGCGCCCACTCTTCGTCGGAACTCACCCTTCCCCCTACCTAGTCTTCGAATTCATCGTCAGTGTCTTACCCTTCTCACTGATGTTCACTATCCCATTCAGCTTCCTCGCTGCTGTCATGCTCGTTTTCGGGCGCCTCTCGGCTGATAACGAAATCGTCGCCATGCGCATGGCCGGTCGCGGCCTCCCACGGATCGCCCTTCCTGTCTTTCTAATCGCGGCCTCTCTCTCCGCCTTCTGCTTCTGGCTCAACGTCCAAATTGCCCCTCAAGCAAAAGGCCATGTCAAAAGCCTCCTCATCGAAGCTGTCCAAGAAGACCCCAATAAGTTCCTCGACCCCGGAGTTGTCCAAACCCAACTCGACGATAAACGCATCTACGTCAAAGCGCGCGAAGGCGATATGCTCTATGGCGTCCATATCCACGATATCGGCGACGAAAGCACCCAATACGGTGAAAAACTCTACACCTACGCAGAAAAAGCACACCTCGCTATCGACCTCGATAAAGGCCAACTCCAGCTCCGACTCGAGAATGCCACCGTCGAAACCATCAGCAACGACGGCATCCACACCCCCATCAGTATCGAAGCCGTCAACCCCGTCATCTTCGACTTCAATACCGAAAGTAGAAAAAGCATCAAAGCTTCCTCGATGACCAATAAAGAAATCGAACAATACCTTGCCGAAAACCCAGACCTGGAAGCAGAGCGCGTCGCCGACTTTAAACGCCAACTCACCCACCGAAAATCCTACTCACTCGCCTGTCTCGCATTTGCCCTCATTGGGGTTCCGCTCGGCATGACAGCACGACGGAAAGAATCCTCCAGCGGCTTCGCCCTCTCCCTCGCTATCGGTCTTGGCTATTTCCTCTTCTTCATATTCGCCAACCAAAGTGATGCCGATTCAGCCCAACTCGCTACCATTTTATACTGGCTGCCTAACGCCTTAGCACTCATGATAGGCATTTACCTGTTCCGTCGCGCACGCCGTAGATAATTAGATTTCCCCGCCACACCATGGCAAAACATAAGCACCCCATCAGGAACCTCTGGCGCAACGTCTCAAAATTCTTCCATGAGAACGCGCTCGACCCATTCCCCATCCGCCATTGCCTCGGGGACCTCAAACCCAAGGGCATTGCAGCTGACGCCAAGGCCGCCCTCAACGTCGCCCTCCTGAGTCTCCCTCAGGGCATGGCCTACGCCGCCATTGCGGAACTTCCCATTTTCTACGGAATCGTTTGCTCCATTATCGCGGCATTCATCGCCCCAATCTTTGCGAGTTCTCGCTTCACCATCCTTGGCCCTACGAATGCCACAGCCTTCATGGTCTTTTCCTTCTTTGTCTCGCACCCCGAGATAAACCTCGAGAGTAAGATGCTCATGATGCCCCTGCTAGTTTTCATGGTAGGAGCTCTCTCCGTCGCGGGTGCCTTCTTCAAAGTGGCTGACCTCCTTCAGTATGTGAGCCGTAGTGTCCTAGTCGGCTACATCACCGGTGCTGCCATCCTGATTGTTACCAATCAATTAAAACACCTTCTCGGAATCGCCGAGCCAATGTCAGAAGTCGGCGCCAAAACCTTCTTCAGCATCGTCCAAGCCACAGCCAACCTCAACCACCTCTATCAGTGGGAACCCTTTCTCATGGGCGTAGGTACCCTCATCCTCTACTTGGTTCTCCAACGCAAACTTCCCGTACTTCCCAATTTCGCCATCTGCCTCACCCTCGTGACCATCGTCTCTACCCTGCTCCGTTATTTCTTGCCCGAGCAGATGGCCCCCATCACCACCTTCACGAGCTTCCAATCCTTTGACTTAAGCCCCAGTGTCCCGACTCTCGATTTCGACCTCATCTCCTCACTCTTTGGGGTTGCCTTCGCCATCGCGTTCCTAGCATCGCTGGAAAACACCGTCATGGGCAAATCGCTCGGCTCTCGCAGTGGTGAACGCCCCGACGTCAACCAAGACATGCTCGCCGTCGGCATGGCGAACCTCGGCTCCTCACTCCTCGCCCCCATGCCAGCCTCTGGCTCCCTCACGCGCTCCGCCCTCAACTTCGAGTCCGGTGCCAAGTCCCGCTTCGCATCCATTTACAATGCCCTACTCTGTCTCGTCGGCTTCTGGGCCCTCATCCAACTCCCCATCGTCGAAAATATTCCAAAAGCCGCCCTCTCAGGTCTCGTCATTGGCATCGCATGCTCACTCATCAAATGGCATAACATCCGCATCTGTCTGAGAACGACCCACGACGACGCGCTCGTCGTGCTCACCACCTTCGGCGCCACTCTCATCACCCGCCTCGACTACGCCATCTTCACCGGCGTGGCACTCTCCATCACCCTCTTCCTCAGAAAAGCATCCAAACCACACCTCATCGAATACGAAGTCAGTGACGAAGGCGACCTCCGTGAGCTAGATGCTAAAAAAGGCCGCCCGAACCCCGCCATCTCCATCGTACACGTCGAAGGTGACCTCTTCTTCGGAGCTGCGGACCTGTTCCGTACCCAAGTCCAACGCACCGCTGCCGACCCTAACCTCAAAGTCATCATCCTCAGGCTCAAAAATGCCCGACACCTCGATGCTACCAGCGTGATCGCCCTAGAAAGCCTCGTACGCCACATGCGTGAGCAAGGAAGATTCGTCCTCATCTCCGGCGCCACACGTGAAGTATACAAGGTACTCAAGCTCTCTGGCGCCCTTGATACCATTCAAGATGGATGCGATCGTTCTGAAGGTGAAACCAATGTCTTCATCTATTCACCGAGTAACCCCAACCTCTCAACCCGCGATGCCCTCATCCGCGCCCAAGAACTCCTCGGTACCAAGAAGGCAGACATCAAGATTTTCTACGATCCTGCCCATAAGAACAAATAGACCCAGACCTTATGCCGACGCAGCTCCATTCTCGACCCCTCCTCCTACTCACGGTCATCCTCTGCTGCACACTCAGTCTCTGCGCCCAAGAATTCGATTCCCTCACCACCCGCGCCGGAAAAATATTCCAGAGTGTCAAAATCCTCAAGCTAGAGGCTGACGGCATCACTATCATGCATCGTGACGGAGGCTGCAGAATTCTCGTCGAAGACCTCCCACCAAACATCCAAAAGCAACTCGGCATCAGTGATAATGAAGCCGCGCAAACACTCCGCGCTCAACGTAGCCAGACCCAAAAACATCTCGCAGAAAAACAACGCCAAGCCCACGAGCTCGCTGCCCGCAAAAAGCAACGCGCTATGATCGCAAAGCTCGTCGCCCAACAAGAATGGGAATACTCGAAAGAAGCCAAAGTCACTGTCCTCAAAAAACATGAAAAGGGCTACATCTGCCAAGCCGTCCATCCTGTCCTTGTCGATGTCACCAAGCAAGTCACCACCACCCTCGGTGGCAAAAAAACAATCGTCGTCGGCAAAAAACGCATCTTCCCTGACCACAAACTTTCCCCAAAAATCTTCCTACTCTCCGAAAAACGCCTCAGCCCAGGCCGCGCCTACGAACTGCGCATCCTCCACGAAGAACCATACGTCTACTCACACCCTGATGGAACCACCCAGCACATCGAACAATACCGCAGTATCACCGAAAAACCCTGATTCCCTACCCAAAACGAGTTTTTCATTGAAAATCCCCATTTCCCCCCCCACTAGTGAGCCATGAAAACAGCACTCGTAATCGAATTAGCCAACCTCCCAGAGGAAGGCAAATCCTTCGAAGGGGAGCTCGACCCCGCACTCTATGACCTCCCAAAAAGAGACGCTAAACCAGCCGGTCCACTCTATTACGACCTCCATGTTCAGCGCTTTGAAAATGAATTACTCGTACGCGGATTCCTCTCCAGCGCCTTCGAATTTGTCTGTGTGCGCACCAATAAAGAATTTATCAAAACAATTTCTATCGAAGAATTTGCCAACTCATTCGAGATCGACTCCGGCAATGTCGACCTCACCGAAGCCTTACGGGAAGAGGTTTTGATGGCCTTCCCAGCCTACCCAAGATGCGATGAAGCAGACGAACCACTCGAATGTAAAATCGATGAACGCTATTTAGCAGTAGACAAAGACCCCAATGATGGTGTAGACGAAGCGCCCCAAAGCACGAGTGATGACCGATGGGACGCACTCGACCAGCTTGACCAATTTAAAGACTAACCACTAACCGTCTCCTAAAGACACAAGATTATGGCAGTACCAAAGCGTAGAACATCCAAAATGAAGCAGAAAATGCGTCGCGGCGCAAACCGTTGGCGTGCACCTAAACTCCAGACCTGCTCCGAGTGCGGTAGCCGCGTTCCTGGCCACATTGCTTGCCCATCCTGTGGCAACTACGGAGGCCGTCAGGTTCTCGAAGTTGACGCTCTCTAATCTCGAGCGCGTGCTCATCGCACGCAGCCAATACGACTTTTCCAAAACGCCGCGGTAATATCCTTTACCGCGCGTTTTTTTTCGTGTTCAAACCCAAGGCAAGCAACGATCACCACCTTTCATGAAAATCGCATTAGACGCAATGGGCGGAGACAATGCCCCCCTCGTCAATATCGTCGGGGCAAAGGACGCCCTCGCCCTCTATTCCAAAATCGAAAAACTCTACCTCGTAGGTGATGAGTCCACCCTCAAAGCTGAATGCTCAAAACACCTGCTTAATGACCCACGTGTCGAAATTGTCCACGCACCTGATGTCGTCGAAATGCACGAATCCGGTGCCAAAACCCTACGCTCCAAGAAAAAATCGTCGATCGCCGTCGCCACTGACCTCGTAAAGTCAGGAACTGCAGATGCAGTCGTCAGCGCTGGAAACACAGGCGCGGCCGTGGCCACCGCCACACTCAAACTTCGCACACTCAAAGGAGTCGAACGCGCCGGCATTGCCTCCCCCATCCCTAACGAACATGGCGTCTGTAACCTTCTCGATGCAGGTGCCAACCCAGAGGCAACCGCCAAACACCTCGTCACCTACGCCGTCATGGGAGCCATCTACTCCAATCACGTCATGGGAGTTCAGCAGCCCGTCGTCGGCCTCATGTCCAATGGTGAAGAAGATGAAAAAGGGAACACCCTCACGAAAGAAACCTTCGCCATGCTAAAAGAGCTCGAATCCACCGGTAAATGCCCCTTCGTCTTCAAAGGCAACGTCGAAGGCCACGACCTCTTTGAAACAAAACTCGATGTCGCACTCTGCGACGGCTTCACTGGCAATATCATTCTCAAATCCTGTGAAGCCACGGCAAAGGCCATGTCCAAATGGCTGAAAATCGAATTCAAACGGACACCATTCCGCGTGCTTGGTGCAGCCATGTCCCGCGGCGTCTTCAAGGCCGTCAAACAGCGTTCTTCATATGAATCCTACGGTGGTAGCCCACTCCTTGGCGTCAATGGTGTCTGCATTATCGCCCACGGTGGTTCTTCCGCCCTCGCCATGCAAAACGCCATCCGCGTAGGCATGGAAACCGTCGAACAAAGTGTCAACCCACACATTGAAGAGGCTTTGAGCGCCCTCCATGTAAACGACTAACCAATCTCCCCCCTTCCCGATACAGCGGCACTCCACACCAGTGGACTGCCGCTTCTTTTTTGACCAGATCTGAAATGTCGCGTACGGATGACGTAAATGTCGCTAATTTGACTGTGCAGCCCCCCTCTATCAATACGACAATGCTGTTATGTCCAATCAACTCGATACACTAAAACAATACACAACCGTCGTTGCAGATACGGGTGATTTCCAATCTATCAGCGAATTCCAACCTCAGGACGCCACAACCAACCCCTCACTTATCCTCAAAGCGAGCCAACAAAGCACCTACGACTATCTCATCCAACAAGCCATCGACCAAAGTGATGCCAATGACCCCCAACGCCTAGAGAGCATCATCGACCGCCTCCTCATCCTCTTCGGTCTCGAAATCCTCAAGGTCGTTCCAGGCAGAGTTTCCACGGAGGTCGACGCCAGACTCTCCTTCGATACTGAAGGCACCATCGCCAAAGCAAAAGAGCTCATCGCGGCCTATGAAGCAGAAGGCATCAAACGCGATCGCGTACTCATCAAAATTGCCTCAACATGGGAGGGAATCAAAGCCGCCGAAGCCCTCGAAAAAGAAGGTATCCGCTGTAACCTCACCCTCCTCTTCTCTATGGCACAAGCCGTCGCCTGCGCCGAAGCCAATGTCCAACTCATCTCTCCATTCGTCGGACGTATCTACGATTGGTATAAGGCAAAAAATAATACCGACTACACCGGCGCAGACGACCCAGGTGTCCAGTCAGTCACCCAAATTTTCCAGTACTATAAAAAGTTTGGCTACTCCACCGAGGTCATGGGTGCCTCATTCCGTAATACCAGCCAAATCATCGAACTCGCCGGATGTGACCTCCTCACCATCAGCCCAGGCTTGCTCGAGCAACTCCAAAATAACAACACGCCTATCAGCCAAAAACTCAGTGCATCCGCCGCACAAGATGCCACCATCGAGAAAATCCATCTCGACGAAAAAACCTTCCGCTTCCTCTTCAACGAAGATGCCATGGCCACCGAAAAGACAGCAGAGGGAATCCGCTTGTTCTCCGCTGACATCGTCAAGCTCGAGGAAATGATCAAAGCGCGCATCTAATAGCAATGAGCAAAAGTTCCTGGTAGTATTTTCGAGCTGATTTTGCCGTTTCTCAAGGAATGAGAAAGAAGTGGTGCGTCCACCATGCCTGACGAATGACACAGAGAAACGGCAAAAGCAGCCGAAACTCCTAAACGATGGCGTAGCCCAATCCATAACCTAACAATCATAAATACTACCAGAAAATTTTGTGAGTTGGTATAAGCCTCACTGATCCCCCCAGCTGCTCTCTGCGCCAGTCCCACCAGACTGGCGCATTTTACTTCCCCATCGCTTGGATATTCCGCTACAGTGTGACACTTCCGTCACCCTCACTCACCCAATTCCTACCACTTACCTAACAAGTGCGGAAAAATGTTCAAAATCATACCAATCTCTAGTTGCGCAAATTCTCTATTTAGTTCATGCCACATCCAGCACCTTCACCAAAGTTCCCTCCTCTACAGTTGAGGCTCGGAGCCGCTTCCTGCGACCAATGAGCTACCATCTTAGAGAAGTGTGCCGAGGTCTCTCTCTTGACTATTTCAGGAGTCATGGTGCTGCCCCCTAAACAACCACCCACTGACGTACATCCGAATGGCTCTCTATTGTATCGGCGACATCCATGGCAAATTCACAGAACTCACTCAAGTTCTCGCGAATCTCCCCTCGGGTGCCCAGATTGTCTGTGTCGGTGACATCGGACTCGGATTTATCGACTCCAGAGAACCTTCATGCCTCGCAGAAGTCGATGTAATGGCCGCCCAAAAAGGACATACCGTCTGGCTCATGCGCGGCAACCACGATGACCCAAAGATCTGGCACGAAGAACGTTCAGACTGGAATGCAGCCCTCACTAATGTCCGCATACCCGCTGACATCCATCGCATGAAAATCGAGAACGTCCACGTCATCATGGTCGGCGGCGCTACCTCGCTTGACCGCAGCCACCCAGAGCGTATCGATAACCATAATTGGTGGAAGGACGAAGCCGTTGACTCCGCCGCCCCCCGTCAAGTCGAACTCATGGTCGAAGCATACGGCCGAGCTGACATACTTATCACCCACGCCGGCCCCATCGAAGCTGAACCTCCACTCGCACGCGATGAAACCAGTTTCAATTATTACTCACAGGTTGACCCGAAACTCGCTGAAGATGTGAAATCAGAACGCGAACTCATTTCCTCCATCGTCACTGCGAGCCAAGCCCGCACAGTTGCTTTCGGCCACTACCACGTCAGCCTTGAGAGCAACAAAGGGCCCGTCCGCTATCGGTGCTGCGCCGAGCTTGAACCCTGGCAATACGTTAAGCGCTCCATCCTCCCCCCACTTCCCAGCCTCTAATACCATTGAGCGAAACGAAATGGACGAAGGGTCGGAATGAGATTGCAGAATATCAAGGCGGAGTGAAGGAGCCCCACACGCCTGGGACATCTGAATGACAACGATGGTATAATCGTAAGATAATCCGATTTAACTCACAGGGCTTAACCACACTCCATGCGTCTGAGAGAAGATATAAGCTCCCCTAGCTTTGCCGCTTGAAAACGAGCCTCCCCGTGAATCGTTTCACATCCTCAAGCATCAAGTAAACGCTCGGCACCAAAATCAGCGTGATCGCCGTCGCAAATAAAATCCCAAAACCCAGCGACACTGCCATCGGAATCAAAAATTTCGCCTGCATATCAGTCTCAGTTAACATCGGCATCAAGCCCGCAAAAGTTGTCAAGGAGGTCAATATAATCGGACGAAAGCGACGTGCCCCCGCATTCCAAACCGCTTCCAGCAAGCCACCCTCATCCTTGCGGTGACGATTCACATACTCAACTAAAACGAGAGAATCGTTCACAACCACACCCGCCAAAGCAACCAAGCCACATAAAGACATAATGCTCAAATCCATCCCTAACAATATGTGACCAGCCACTGCACCAACAAAACCGAAGGGAATCACTGACATCACAATAAATGGCTGCAAGTAACTCTTCAAAGGAATCGCCATCAAAATATAGATCATCAACAAAGCAAAGAGAAACTTCTGCCCCATCTCTTTCACACTCGTATTCTGATCCTCTTGCTCCCCTCGGTATCCCCAAGTAACTCCCGGAAATTTGTCACTCAACGGCCCAAGTACCGATTCATTAAATGTTGCAACCACCGTGTTCGCATTGGCTCCTGAACTCTTATCAATGTCAGCGGCTATGCTGATAGAGCGCCTGCCATCTACTCGGTTGATCGTCGAAAGCCCACGGTATGCCTCACCACGAATGACCTGACGAATCGGCACCTCATCACCACTCGGTGTCACCAATCGCACATCCTCCAAGGTATCTAATGCCTTACGCTCATACTCAGGGTAGCGCACCATCACCTTCACCTCATCCCGGCCACGTTGAATCCGCTGCACTTCATCACCAAAGAAAGAACTCCTCAGCTGCTGCGACACACTCGCCACCGTAAACCCCAGTGCGCGCCCCGCATCTGTTAAATCATCACGGTGAAACACGATCTCCCGTTTCCCCATTCTCCAATTGGTGCTGATGTCAGTCACCCCTGTCATCTCACCAAGCCCATCAGTGATATAGTCCGCAGCTGCTTTCAGCTCTGCTAAATCTTTTCCTGTAATCTCAATATCAATGGCATTCCCACCACTATTCGTCTCCTGCTTAAAGGACAACTCCACCACACCAGGAATTTGCCCGATCTCCCTGCGCCATGCTGAAATGACCTCTCCACCTGACCACTCCCGGTCAGCCGCAGGAATCAATTCTAAAGTTATTTCCCCCAGGTGGCTGCTCACCATGTCACTCCCAGGTGTGAAACCAGTCTGAAATGGCTGCGTCCCAGCACTCGCCAAATAGTGCGCAATCACACTTTGCCCATCATAGCCTTGATATTCCTCACCCACCTTGCGCGCTGCTGCCTCAATCCTCTCAATCGCTGCATCCGTCGTCTCAAAGCTCACCCCTACAGGCATTACCAACTTGGCCGATACTACGTCCCCCTCCACTTTCGGCATGAACTCAAAAGGCACGCGACTACTCGCAACCAAGCCCATCGTTATCATAAGCACAGCGACAAACGCTGACCAAACCACCCAACGAGCATGCAACACCCTCCTCAGTACTGGACGATAACAATGCTCGATAAACCACTCCAATCCATCTGCAATCCAATGCTGTAATCGCGTCAATGGCCCATGGTTTGCCTTGTTTGCATCACGACTCTTCAGCAATGCTAAGTGCGCAGGAAGTACCAACTTCGATTGCAACAATGAGAAAAAAAGCACAGGGATCACTACCAATGGAATGTTCGGCCAAATCTTCCCACTCACCCCACTCAATCCTAACATCGGTGTGAAAGCCGCCATCGTCGTCAGAATTCCAAATGTCACCACTACCCCAACTTCATGGGTCCCCTTCCACGACGCTTTCTTAGGAGACTCACCCCTCCTAATCCTACTGTAAACATTCTCCCCCACAACAATCGCATCATCCACCACAATCCCTAACACTAAAATAAAGGCAAAAAGCGAAATCATGTTCACACTCACCCCAAATTGAGGCATCAACCACACCCCACCTGCAAACGATACCGGTATCCCAATAGCCACTAATGCAGCTAATGACGGCCTCAAAAATAATGCCAAAACGATAAATACCAAAACTAACCCCCATCCTCCATTCCTCCCTAACAACGAAAGTCGCCCTCCTAACATCTTACTCTGATCATTCCATAACTCCAAACTCACTCCCGGAGGAAGCTCCCCTGGAGCCACGCGCTCAATGTAATCTCTCACCCCCTTGGCCAAGAGCATCGTGTCCTGCTCACCCGTCCGGTAAACGTTGACCAAAGCAGCATTGCGTCCATCAAAACGCGCTTTCAAATCAACATCCTCAAATCCATCCACAATCTTAGCGATTTCCCCCAACACCAGCTGCTCGCCAGTCTCACTGCTCACAACAACGACTTCTGCAAAATCCGCCGCCACCTTCACCTTCCCCTTTACCCTCACTACAACCTCACCACTTTTCTCCCTAACACTTCCCGCCGGTAAGTCTAATGAGGCAGCCCTCAAAGCATTCGCCACCTGGTTTAAAGTCAAACCATGTCGCCTCAATGTCTCTTCGGGAATTTCAATAGAGATCTCATAGGGACGTACATTCGCTAAGGAAGCCTTCGTAATATCCGGCTTCCCCCTCAATGCCTGATCCAAACGCTCAAAAAAACTATCCGGCTCAGGTGCCCTGTAATTTAATAACCCGTCTCGAACCTGCTCAGCCATCCGTCTTAACGACATCTCATCCACATCCGCACTCACCGCCACACTCATCACCTGATAGGACAATAAAAGCTCTTCCACGATGGGCTTCTCAGCCTGCTCCGGGAAAATGCTAATCGCATCTACCCGCCCCTTCACATCATCCATCACATTGCGCACGTCATAGCCATTCTCAACCTCCACTGTGAGTGCTCCCAAGCCCTCAGTGGCTGTCGAAGTATAACGCTTCACACCATCCACATCCGCCACAGCATCCTCTAAGGGTAAGAGAATCCCATCCTCAACCTCCTCAGGGGTCGCATTCGGAAACGGCACACTCACCGTCACCGCATCTAAACTCGTCTCAGGAAATACTTCCTTCTTCAGCTTAAACCACGTCGTGATACCAGCGATCAAAATCACTAACATCAAGAAATTGCCAGCCACATGATTGCGGCTAAACCATTTGATCATCCCTTCCATCACTCAACCGCAGGGTCAACCCGCATCCCTTCTATTGGCAGCTCAATCGGACTCGTGATCACCTTGTCCCCATCCACAAATCCATCCGTCAGCACCACATACTCGCGCTCGCGCCTCTCAACTCTCACACTTCTCACCTCAAGTTTGCTCTCCTTGCTCACTACCCACACACTATCTCCAGACCTCAGCGCCTTCCGAGGTAGACGTGCAGCCTTATCAAACTCTACACCGCCAAATGTCCCCTTCACAAACAACCCAATAGGAGGAAGCTTAAACATACCCACACCATCAGATTCTAACATTTCTACAACAACCATCATCGTGTGTGTCGAGCGGTCTATCATACCCTCAGTTCGCACCACCTTCCCTTTCCAATCCTTCACCGCACGCCCCACCTCAGCACGCACCCTCACATCAGATCCCACCAAGGTTTCAGGAAAATAAGTCACGTCTACCAAACTCATAGGCATACGAACCTGCACTTTATCTGCTTCGTAAATCTCCGCAATACGACCAGTCCTCACTAAGTACCCGCCAGCGTCGACATACGCGTTGGCCACCATGCAAGCATATGGTGCCTTCACCTCAGTTCGCTTCAGGTCGCGCTGCGCTTGCACCACACTCGCCTCCGCAGCCACAACCCTTGCCTTCGCACTTTTGAGCTGAGGCTCTCTCAAAATCAAACTACTCGGCTCACCGCCCCTGCCCAACTTTTTCCAGTCACGCAATGCCTGAACCGCCCTCGCTTCTTCCTGTGCTAACTGTAACTCCGCATCAGCCACATTCGCTCTCGCCTGCTCTAACTGAGCCTTATAATCAGCGGCACTCACCCGTAGCATCAACTCACCCTTCTCAAATCTTCCTCCCGTTTTTAACTTCGATGACAAAAACTCCACAGCCCCCCCCACTTCACTGACCAATACAGTCTGAGTCACAGCCTCCACCTGCCCCTGCGCACTTAACTCCACCTCATATGCCTCTTGCTTAAGCATGTGCCACTCAACCCGAGGCACAATCTCCTCTCTCTCATTCTGCTGCGCCTTCTTCGGGTTGTTCACAAAATACCCCATCACCAAAAAACCAAGCCCTAAGACCACAACCATCGCTATGAATTTCACAAGGGGCCGAATCACTCTATGTTGCTCACTCATGGCTTACTACTTCTTTAATCTAAATTCTCCTCCGAGCGCCAAATGTAAATCAACCCGGTTATCCAACTGAATCCTTCGCAGGGTCAATAACTGTGAAGACAATTCAACAGCCCTACTCTGTGCAGATAATAAGGTCAGAATGTCTCCATTCCCCTCAAGATAGTCATTGTTAGCCGCCACTGCTGCATCACTCGCCAAGTCAGATGCCTTCTTGACCCCAGCAACGCGCTTCTTCAGCCACCCTTCTAACATTAAAGCATTCTCAACTTCTCCAAAGGCTCCTAAAACCACCCCTTCTAGATTTGCCATCTCCTCGCGCTCCTTAGACTCCCTACTTGCCTTTTCCCCCTTCACGCGACCACCAGTCAAAATATTTTGCGTGATCGTCGTCCCTAAGGACCATGTACTAAAGTTGTTATTTACAATCTGCTCTAAAGCATCACTCGCCGTCCCAGCAGAACCTGTCAGGCTGATAATCGGAAATAATGCCCGCTTGGCTTCCTCTACACGCGCCACCGATGCTGCATACCTGCGCTCCGCAGCAATCACATCTGGACGCCTCTGTAATAAACTCGATGGCACCCCACCCGGCGGCCTCTTCGGCATGCGAGTGAGATTCCCCGCCCCCTTCAGCTTAGCCGCTGGATACCTTCCACACAATAACTCCAAACGCCGCTGCGCTAACCGCACTTCACTCTCACGCTGAGAAACCGTCGCTTCTGAATTGGCCAAATCCGTCTGAGCCAGCCGTAATTGACTCGCAGAACCTCCGTCCCCACCTAAATTTTGCTCAAACCTCTCACGAATCGATTCAACAGAAGAGGCCCGAATCTCAGTCACCTCCTTTGATAAACGCAGCTGCTCATTGGCCTCACCCAATGCAAACCACGCCTTACAAACCTCCGCAGCCAATGCCGCCTCCGCAGCCTTTGCATCTAACTCAGCCGCCTGAGCATCCGATATCGCTGCCACTTGCCCCATGCGAATACGCCCCCATAAATCAATCTCCCAATTCACCGTCAGATCCGCAAAACTCCCATTCTCAACCGAGGAACCACCAAATGGCAAACCAATGAATTGTCGCTTGCTCCTGTCCGCCTTCACCTCAGCAGCCAAGGTCGGTCTAGCTGAAGCCCCAGCCAAATAAGCCGCCTTCTTTGCCTGAACCACACGCTCAGCAGCAGCCCGCATGTCCGGATTCCGCGACACGGCCTCAGCCACTAACTTATTCAAACTCTCATCCCCAAAGCTCTGAACCCACTGCCGATCCACACCAGCCTTCCCTTCCTTACTCGCTGTCCAGCTGTCAGGCGCCATCTCCTCAACCTTCAGCATCTGAGACGCCGGTGGCTTTGCCGCACACCCCACTAACACTAATATTAAACAACCAATAGCAACGCGCCGCCACATGAAACAAAAACGTTTGTTTACTCCCCTCGTCACACAAGCCGTGGCTAAACTACCATGGTCACTGGTAAGCTGAGCCGCTGTGTCTATTCGGGATTCAACACGGGAGCATCTCATTGCGCTAAGTGGCCTCCAAAATAATCCCCATCTCCATTCCTGCAACTCCAAATACTCAAGAAACCCGGATTAATTCACAACTGTGTGCCGAAAAACCCGCCCCAAAACTACACATCCATATCCTATCCGCTTCGGGATCCTCATCTAACAAAATCTCTAAAGCCACCAAAACCGACGGACTACTTAAATTGCCATACTCTCTCATAACACGCCGTGCCAAGGTATTCTCTTTAATGGGTAAAACTTCCTCTAGCTGTTCAATAACATCTCTCCCTCCTCCGTGAGTTACCCAATGGGTAGGCTCTAGCAGCTCTCTTTTCTGGTACAACGCTTCCACTGCTTTCCCTGCTAACTCTGGAACTTTTCTATCTAACTGATTACGCAATTTTCCTTGAGCATTAGTAAAACGAATCATCTCCCTTTCCTCGGGCATATGGATGGACTCAAAGGCCCCTACTGAAAGCCCCGCCCCAACACCTTTCCAAACTCCAGCTGAAGCTCCGTCTCCAAACAAACACGTACTGATCAATACCCCAAAATCATCTTCCACATAAAATGCCGCCGAACAGATCTCTACAGCCACCGTCACCACTATCGCATCTGGGTTTTGAGCTAGGAATCCGGATGCCACACGCAGCATAGGCACTGCTGCACCACACCCTAACCCAGTCATATCCTGTAACAGAACATCAGCCCTCATACCTAATTGCTCCGCTAAATGAGAACTCACTCCAGGGCATAAAAAACCCGTACAGCTGCAGACAAACAAAGCATCAACCTCCTCAACCTTCACACCCGCCTTCTCTAATGCCTTCCTCACTGCTCCAGAAGCAACGCGTGGAGCATCCTTCTCATACGCCTCATTAAGCTCCTGAGCATCTCGACTCCAAGCATCCTCTAGACGATCCAATGCAAAGTGACGCTTATCTATCCCACTGTCCCCACCTAACACTTTGCTTAATAAAACCCGTGACCTACCATCAAGGCAGGGCCAAAAATCAGCCTGCTCCATCCCCTCTAAGCAGGCACTTTGACTATAAGATGATTCTGGAAATGAACTAGCTATCGATTGCAATATCATGGTCTTCTGAGTCGTGAAAATAATTGGGTAATAGGAAGAAGCCTCCAACGGCTTAACCGTCCTAAAGCCTCCCTTCCCAGTGGGTGAAAAAAGAGTGGGTGAAAAAACTGGGCCGTACGCATGCGCCGCTTAAACATCTGCTGGGTCTCTCGCTCGTAGCGCGCACTTAAATCAGTCCAAGAGAGTGCACCTCCTGCGTAGTTAACTAACAACGGTGATAACAAGTGGCTCGACTCTAATGCCATACTCATACCATTTCCCGAATAGGGTGGAATCAAATTAAGGCTATCTCCTATACACACTCGCCCCCTTCTTTGCTGCTGACCTAGCTCAAAGCCCGCTGTCGCGGAGAAAGATGCCTCATCCATACTCGCCCCATCTAACCTCTCAGCTAAACTATGCATTCCATTGGCTCTCAGGTAAGCAAGAATTAGCTCCTTACCCCGGCCTTTCCCCTCCCCATCAATCAAAAATAAACCACAAGCATTAACCACTCCTGCACTCACCTCACATAAACCCATATAACCACCATTCCCTACATGCATTTCAAGCCCATCGAGCCCCTCCATCAGAAAATGCGCTTTCAAACCAATCCATCGCTTCCCACCTTTCTTGGATTTCCCAGCAGCCCATACAATCCCCTCACCATCTGCCCCCCCTGCGCGTTCCCCAACACGTAAATCCCCACCCAGCTTCTCAAACTCGCCGGCCAAACGTTCATCTAACACATAACGAGATATCCCCCTAGCTGGACTCGGTAAGGCACGCTCTAAAACACACTCATCGTCCACCCACCACAGCATTCGCCTGTGTACCAGAGCATCATCTAGTAAATTTAAAACCCCCAAGTCCTTCAAAACTTCATCCTCAACCCCACAGATAAATTCACCACAAACCTTGTGCTGCGGGTACCTTCCAGCCTCAGAAACTTCTACAGCAACCCCCTGCTTTCGTAAACTTATCCCCAGTGAAAGCCCCGCGAGCCCACCTCCCACAATCTTCACATCACTCACTCGCAAACCACCTTACTACGCAAGCTGCCAAACATTCCAACTTCCTCATGCCAACTCCCCTGTAGTGCCAAACTCTCACCAAGCTCGCCCGGAACAAACCCAGCTTTTATACTCACAATCATGTCGTGACGCGTCACTCTCCCCATCAATGGCCGGATCAATTTCCCCCAAAATAAAGCCGATGAAGAACGCACTGGCTCATGACAAATCCACCCCCCCACATCACTAAACATCTCATCTAACTTCCTCAACTGCCCTTCATCCAAATGGTGCAAGAACATATTCGTCACTACCAAAGTCTCCTTACCAGCCGCTAATCCAGCCCCCAAAACATCTCCTTGCTTCCACTTCACTCCACCATGCACCCCCCTTGGCCGCCCCTGTAAATCCATCGCTAAAACTTCTAACTGAGGATAGGCCTCTTTAATTCGACTACTTAACTTCCCTTCACCAGCACCTAACTCAATAACACATTCGACATCCTCAAACCCAGCTATCTCATTCACAATCCATCGTTCCCCCCCCATCATCACATTCACAAACCTTAAGTCGGCGCGGCTTCGCATAGCCGCCGGATCATCCGGCGACAAAGTGTCCAATATCTCTGGCTCGACTATTCGATTCATCAACCTAACACATCATTAGACAGCTTCTGTAAAACGCAACAGAAAATGCACTTTCTATGTGACACCACCCCCTACTTCTACCTACACTCCCGTCATGCGTAGATTGCTGACTCTCACTTTCCTGTTAGCCTTACCTATTTTTACAATCTCTTGCTCATCTGGCTACCAAGGCTACATGACTCGTTCCTACACGATTCGCGGCACCCACTATCAACCAATGTCTGTCAACCAAGCCCTTAACCACAGCGAAGTCGGCATCGCCTCTTGGTACGATGAATCAAGCTGGCTAGGCTTCAAAAGGGGCAACACATCACTTGGTGAAAAAGTACAACCTTGGCACGTCTCCGGAGCCCATAAAACACTCCCACTGCCCTGCGAAGTCAAAGTCACTAACCTCGAAAATGGTAAATCAGTGAAAATGCGACTCAACGATCGGGGTCCATTCATCCCCGGCCGCGTCATCGACGTCACACCTCGCGCCGCCAAAAAACTCGACTTCCATCACAAAGGGCTCACTCAAGTCAAAGTCGAAGTCCTCTCCGTCGGCGACGGCAAATACAAACGAAAAGCCAAACGCAAAAAGCGCTTTCTCATCTTCTAGTGTGGTGTGGATGTAGCCGCCTCCCCCCCTGAGCCCATTCCATATTTGAACATGCATCTCCACTCCCCGATTTGCATCGATCTCAATGAGCCATAGCCACCCTAACTGCTAGAAGCGCATCTCGCCTGCAAAGAGTCTCCTACCAATCTCTCTCTTCCCTCCAATCAACAAGCACTCCAGCGATAACAGACTTTACCCAACGAAAGGAAAAACTAAGCCCTATCGCAGCTTCCCCCTAAAAAAGAGATAGCACATTTTCCTCATTGCATGACTTAAATAGCACTAGGACACCTAGCCTATCTCTGCTAAGAGCTGCGGCACTATGGTAAAAGAAGAACCAAAAGAAGTCCGCGTATTCGCCCCAGCAACTGTTGCAAACGTTGCCTGTGGCTATGACGTCCTTGGTTTCGCCATCAACGCCCCTGGTGACGAAGTCGTAGTAAGACATTCTGATAAGCCTGGCCTTCGAATTACCAAGATTACGGGAGACAATGGGAAACTCCCCAAAACAGTAGAAGGCAACACGGCAGGTGTCGCAGCTCTCGACCTCCTTCGCCATCTCGGCATGACCGACCGCGGCATTGAAATGGAAATCCATAAAAAGATGCCCTTCGGCTCCGGCCTCGGTTCCTCAGCAGCTTCCGCTGTTGCTGGAGCATATGCTGTGAATAAACTGATTGGTGAACCACTATCAAAAAAACAACTCCTCCCCTTCGCTATGGCTGGAGAAGCGAGTGCGGATGGTGCTTATCACGCTGATAACGTGGGGCCCTCGCTACTCGGCGGTATCGTTTTCATTCGCTCCAATCAGGAATTAGATATCGCCCAAATCCCCGTCCCGAAGAACCTCTATGCGGCAGTCGTTCACCCAGATATCGAAATTCTTACCAAAGTCGCTCGAGAAATCCTCCCCAAAGACATCCCACTCGACAATGCTACCCAACAAATTGGTAACCTCGGCGGCCTCATTTGCGGCCTAATCCAGGAAGACTACGGCATGATCTCGCGCTCCATCCATGATGTGATCGCGGAACCTCGTCGCCAAAAACTCATCCCCGAGTTTTATGCAGCAAAACGTGCCGCAATCGCAAATGGAGCCCTGGGCTTCTCCATCTCAGGTGCCGGCCCCTCAGTCTTCGCTCTCTGTGAAGGACAAGATACTGCTAAAAAAGTCGCCGCCGCTGTCTCAAAGGTGTTCACTGACATAGGGCTCACCAACCAGCCCTATGTCTCCCCCATCAATGAACAAGGCGTCCACGTCATCTAGACGACTCCCATCTAACCATTTCTGTTCATGCAATTTTACTCAACCAACAATAAAGACCTTCGCGTCGATCTCAAAGAAGCGGTAGTCCGGTCACTCCCCGCCGATAATGGCCTCTACATGCCCGAAACCATAACGCCACTCCCCGAGACATTCTGGGAAACTTGGCGCGATATGCCACTCAATGAGCTTGGCTTCCATGTGGCCAAACAAATCCTCGGTGATAGTATCCCAGCCGATGCTCTCAAACAAATTGTCGATGAAGCCATCACCTTTGATGCCCCACTCGTCCCCCTCTCTCCTCAGCTGCAAATTTTAGAGCTATTCCATGGTCCAACCCTAGCCTTTAAAGACTTCGGTGCGCGCTTTATGGCACGCACTATGGCCTACCTCACCAAAGACGATGACAAAGAGCTCACCGTCCTCGTAGCAACATCTGGTGACACCGGGGGAGCTGTCGCTTCCGCATTTCATAATGTCGAAGGGACGCGCGTCATCATCCTCTACCCCAAAGGAGGAGTCTCAGACCTTCAAGAGAAACAACTCACGACTCTGGGTGGCAATATCACCGCCCTAGAAGTCGACGGCTCATTCGATGATTGCCAAGCCATGGTAAAAGCGAACTTTCTCGATAGGCAACTCATGGAAGAACACAACCTCACGAGTGCCAATTCCATCAATATCTCTCGCCTGATCCCTCAGGCATTTTACTACTTCCATGCCGCGCGCCAACTCCCAGAAGGAACTGAGCCCGTCTTCGTCATCCCAAGTGGTAACTTCGGCAACCTCACTGCTGGCCTGTTCGCCCAAAAACTGGGTCTCCCTGTACGCCATTGGGTCGCAGCCACGAACATAAACGACACAGTTCCGCGTTACCTTGCTGACGGCAACTACGCCCCTCTAGCTTCCACTCCTACCATTTCAAATGCGATGGACGTAGGCGCTCCTTCCAACTTCGCGCGTATGAAAAACCTCTTCGAAAATGACTGGGAATCCATGCGCGAAAATATCTCTGGGCTCGCATTCGACGATGATGAGACGCGACAAGCAATCCGTGCCGTCAAAGACCAAACTTCCTACACCATCGATCCACACGGTGCGGTCGGAGTACTCGCTGCTGAAGCCTGGCTGCAGGCCTCACCTGAAGATATCTGCATCGTTCTAGAAACTGCCCACCCATCAAAATTCCTGCCCACTATGGAACAAGAGCTCGGCTCAGGACCCGTAGAGGTGCCTGAACGCCTTGCTTGCCTCTCCTCATTGCCGAAAGTCGCACACGCTGTCAGCAACGATCCAAAGGAAATCCTTACATATCTATAGCCTCCATTGGAATCGACCAAAGTGCGCACTCAGAGATAAGCGCGCTCTTTCAATCCAGCACAGGATAAAGATCAGGCACAAAATAGTTAAAGCTCAGTCAGATTTGGCTGAGCTTTTCACTATACATTTCCCATCCAAGAAGGCATGCCTGTTCCAGATGCCCAGCATCACTCACTCTCATTATGAAAAAAATTCTTCTCACTGGCGGCGCGGGCTACATTGCCTCTCACACAAATGTCGAACTCCTAAAAGGTGACTACGAACTCGTCCTCATCGACAATTATTGTAATTCCTGCCACGAAGCCATCCGTCGAGTTGAAGAAATTAGTGGCCGCACAGTCACCTTCTATCAGGTCGACCTCATGGACCAAGACGCCCTCGATCAAGTCTTCACCCAAGAACCAGATATCGATTCCGTCATCCACTTTGCCGCTCTTAAAGCAGTGGGAGAATCCGTCGAAAAACCACTCGATTACTATAGCAACAACATCACTGGCTCCCTCAATCTCTATCAAATGATGAAAAAACATGGAGTCAGTAAAATAGTCTTCAGCTCATCAGCCACCGTCTACGGTGACCCAGATTCCATCCCCGTAAACGAGACCGCCGCCATTCGTGCCACGAACCCCTACGGTCACACCAAAGCTATGATGGAACAAATCCTCCTTGATACTGCTCAGGCTGAAAACTGGGACGTCGCTATTCTACGCTACTTTAACCCAGTCGGAGCCCACCACTCCGGCCGCATTGGTGAAGACCCTAGCTACCCCAACAACCTCCTCCCCTTTGTCAGCCAAGTTGCTGCGGGCATTCGTGAAAAAGTGACCGTCTTCGGTAACGACTGGCCAACCCCAGACGGTACCGGAGTCCGCGACTACATCCACGTCGTCGACCTTGCCCAAGCACACGTTAAATCCATCGAAAAACTCGCCCACTCCCCAGGGGTTCACATCTACAATATTGGAACAGGCCGTGGCTACTCAGTCCTCGAGATGATCACAGCCTTCGAAGCTGCTTGCGGTCATTCCGTCCCCTATGCAGTCGGCCCCAGACGCCCAGGCGATATCGCTGAAGTCACTGGCGACCCATCAAAAGCTGAAGCTGAACTCGGCTGGAAAGCCCAACTCGACCTCTCCTCCATGGTCGAATCAGCCTGGCAATGGCAGTCTCAAAACCCCAAAGGGTACAGTTCCTAGCCACAATCCACTGAGCACCAAATACAAAACAAACGTTTATCGTTGAACAACGCCACTTTTTAGGCTATAAGTGGCCAACCCCCCCAGTAAGCATGTCCCCCCATTTCCCCCGCACACCGCGTCGTGGCGTGACGCTCATTGAGCTCACCGTCGTTATCTCCATGATCATCAGCCTGATCTCAGCCTTATTCGTCAGCGCTAAATACTACAGAGAAGCTTCCGATCGATCTGCATGCATTGCTCAAATTTCACAGATACAAAAAGCGGTGCGCTCATACCAAAACCTCAATAACCTCACTACTGGTGATATCATAGAAGAGGCAGACTTCATTGGCCCAGACACCCCCTTTGAACAAGCCCTTCAATGTCCTTCCGACGGAGGTGAATACACCTACTTGTGGGAAGTACCAGCCTCTGGTGTGCCATTTGCATTTTGCGCTGAATACGATAGATCACAAGGCTCAGTTGATCCCACTTTGGATCACACTCCCGAGAATGGAGCTGCTTGGTAAGCCCATGATTAAATCAGACCTATTAGTTTATCGCGCGTGATACCCGCTTCACAAAATCGCGCATTTCTGGCTCATTCTGCTCGATACACTCAACAAGCCTGAGCTGAGTCCGGCAACGGTCTAAGTTGTGCTCGCCGTAATGCGTCTTAAAGTACACATCCCCCTCCAAATAATCCGTAAGGAAGCGTATGCCAGTCTCGAGGGTAATGACTTTCCCCCCCGTTACGAGATGCTCAATCTCAAGCGGTGTAAGGCAGTCACAACCATCTAAATAGCCTTCAGCTAATGCCTCAAACATAGGCATCCTCATTTCCACCTTGCTCAGATCAGTCTCATCTTCGGCTGCTGGACTAGTTGCTGTACGCACGAGGTCACCAAAATCATAGAGTGAGAGCCCTGGCATCACTGTGTCTAAATCAATCACACACACCGCCTCGTCAGTCTCCGCATCCATCATCACATTGTTCAATTTCGTGTCATTGTGCGTGATTCTAGCCGGTAACTTCCCTTCTTTCAGCAAATCCACCAATGTCGCACACAGTTCCGCACGCTCTCTTACAAATGCGATCTCTTTCTCAACTCCAGCTCTACGCCCCATCGGGTCATTCTCAACCACCTCCATCAGCCTCGCATAGCGTTTCGGCGTATGATGAAAGTCAGGAATTGTCTCTATGATATCCTCAGCCGGGATGTCCTCCACCAAATCCTGAAAAGACCCAAAGGCGCGTGCAGCCTGGTAGGCCTGACGCGTATTCTCCACAATGTCATACGTCTGACAGCCCTCAATAAAATTATAGCAACGCCAGATACCCCCGCCTTCTCCTCGCGCATAAAATCGTCCCCCACGAGCCGGATATAAGTTTAACGTCTGCCCACCTAAATCGCGTTTCACTCTCAACACCTTCCAATTGATGTGTCGCGTCACACATTCAACATTGTGCATCACAGCAAGAGGATCCTTGAAAACCTGCTCATTAATTCGCTGCAAAATATAGCGACGGATCTCGCCACTCTCGCGACGATAAGTCGCTAAGTACGTCGTATTAATATGACCTGAATTGATTTCATGCCCCTCCACAAAATCTCCCGCAATGGCAAATTCATGGCTTATTTCTTCAATTGTCGAATGGAGCTGGGAGTTCTGGGATTCTGGTGTATTCAAAGTCTGATAGCAGTTAGAATGAAGCTCCATTTCAGCCGCTATATCCGTGCGATGCAACTCAAATGCAGCCCTCACAAACAAAAAAACGAGCCACTTGGCTCGCTATCTCTACCTATCTGATGGAGCGGGTGATGAGATTCGAACTCACGACATCGACCTTGGCAAGGTCGCGCTCTACCACTGAGCTACACCCGCATTATCAGATTGTTGTTTTGCTGCTGGCGAACCACCTTCTTGAGAAAATGGAGCGGGTGATGAGATTCGAACTCACGACATCGACCTTGGCAAGGTCGCGCTCTACCACTGAGCTACACCCGCTTTGTCGCCTGCGGCGGCGGTTTTCTACACAATCCCCAGAACCACGCAAGCATTTTTTGACACATTTTTCCTACTAACACCCTCAAGTAATCTAGCAACAATCACTTCCAATAAATGCATTTTTTCTCTCACAAAGATTCTCGACGTGGAGAACCACGCCCACTAACGTTCCCGACATGAAATCTTGCCTCTTTATTCTAATTGCCGTGTTCATTTTGGCAGGTTTAGGCCTATCATTGGGTACCATTTTCTTTGTCAGCGCCGACACTAAAGTCCTAGAGGAACCAACTACTTCAGAACAAAACGCTGAATAAACCTCTTCTTTAACAAATTCACCCACAAAAATGGGCCACTGAGAAAACTCCTCAGTGGCCCATTGATTTGAGTCTTTGGCTGCTGTCGCGAGGTAAAACGTAAGAATTACGCTTCTACCGCTTCAGACTCCTCTGAACCTTCTGCAGCCTTCTTCGCATCACGTGCTGCTGCACGGAGAGACATCTTCACGCGTCCTTTGTCGTCGATTCCGATGCACTTCGCGGTGACTTCGTCACCAACAGATACAACGTCTTCAGTCTTCTCTACGCGGCCTTCTGCAAGCTCGGAGATGTGGATGAGCCCGTCCTTACCTGGAAGTACTTCCATGAAAGCTCCGAACTTTGTGCAGGAAACGATCTTACCTGTGTAAGTCTTACCCTGCTCAACTTCAGCGAACATCATTTCAACCATTTCCTTCGCACGGTTGAGAGCCTCGCCCTTAGATGCGTAGATGTGAACTGTGCCGTCATCTTCGATGTTGAGCTCAGCACCAGACTCAGCCTGGATCGCCTTGATGTTCTTACCACCAGGGCCAATGAGCATACCGATCTTGTCTGGGTCAATCTTGACGGACTCGATACGTGGAGCGTGCTCAGAGATAGACTTCGTTTCAGCGATTACGGAAAGCATCTTGTCGAGAACGAGCGCACGGCCGTCCTTCGCTTGGTAAATAGCTTCTTCGAGGATGCTAAGTGGGATGCCCGGAAGCTTGAGGTCAAGCTGGTAGGATGTCACACCGTCTGGAGTTCCACAGAGTTTGAAGTCCATGTCACCGTAGAAATCCTCAGAACCGATGATGTCGAGGAGACGCTCGTAGCGAACCATGTTCCCGTCTTCGTCGAAGTCAGTCACGAGACCAACAGAGATACCGGAAACAGGAGCCTTAAGTGGAACACCTGCACCGAGAAGGGACATGGTGCCCGCACAAACTGTCGCCATGGAGGAGGAACCATTAGATTCAAGAACCTCAGAAACAGTACGCACTGCGTATGGGAAGTCGTCTTCGTCAGGAATCACTGGTGCGATGGAACGCTCAGCGAGGTTACCGTGACCGATTTCACGACGGTTGAGACCACCGAAGCGGCCTGCTTCACCCACAGAGAATGGAGGGAAGCTGTAGTGAAGGATGAAGCGTTTGCTGTCTTCGCCACCTGCGTAGTTGTCGAAGTACTGGCGCTCATCTGCTGGAGCCAGTGTGGAAACCGCGAGAGCTTGTGTTTCACCACGCGCGAAAAGTGCAGAACCGTGAACGCGTGGAAGGAGACCTTCTTCCGCGAAAAGTGGGCGGAGATCTGCTGGAGTACGACCGTCAGCACGCTGACCTTTGTCGAGAATGGAGATGCGGAATGCCTTCTTCTGAAGGAATTCGAATGCTTGCTCGATTTCGAACTCAGTAGTTTCAGGGAAACGCTCAAGAATGGTTGCTTCAACTTCGTCGCGAAGTGCGCCAACTTTCTTAGCACGCTCAACCTTGGAGTCAGCATAGATAGCACCTTCGATACGGTCACCAGCTACTTCGTAAGCAATGTCGAGAAGGTCCTGCTTAGCTACAGAAACTTCGTACTCACGTGTTGGCTTACCAGCCACAGCCTTGAGCTCTTCCTGAGCTTCAACAAGCTTCTGCACGTTTTCCTGAGCAAAGCGAAGCGCCTTGATGAATTCCTCTTCAGGAATCTGGTCAGCACCACCTTCGATCATGATCACGTTTTCTTTGTCGCCAACGTAAACAAGGTCGAGGTCAGACTCTTCACGCTGCTCGAATGTTGGATTCACCACGAACTCACCATCGATACGTCCCACACGCACTGCACCGACTGGACGTGCGAATGGAATGTCAGAAACCACGAGTGCTGCGGAAGCACCGTTCATGGAAAGGATGTCAGCATCGTTGATGCCGTCAGCAGAAAGCATGAGCGCTACGATCTGAGTCTCGTAGAGGTAACCTTTCGGGAAAAGTGGGCGAAGCGGGCGGTCAGTCATGCGGCATGTGAGAATTTCCTTCTCAGTTGGACGACCTTCACGCTTGAAGTAGCCACCTGGGAAAACACCAGCGGCGAATGCGCGCTCTTTGTACTCAACAGAGAGCGGGAACCAGGACTGACCCGGCTTGATTTTTGTGAGGGAACATGCAGTCACAAGTACTGTTGTTTCACCTGATGTGACTACCACTGCGCCATCTGCGAGTTTAGCCATTTTACCAGTTTCAAAACTGATAGGGTTTGAGCCGACCTGGCTCGTTACTTTATGTGTATTCATTTTTCTTCTTTTCGTCACACGCAGCACCTTTTCTGAAGCGCTGCGCTTTTTTGTCTTCGAACTCAGCGGACCTTCCGCTCAGCTCAGGAAGGAAGTCAGATGACGTTCCATCATTCCTCCCAAAATTAACTGATTCGCACTTAACCACAAAGCTCACGAATGACACTCATCTTTTTGATAATAATGATACTCACGCCACTTGCTTTGCAAACATTCGTGAGATTGGTGTGATGCGTGGTGTGGGTATAAATAAGAAAGGCCACGGAGTGAGCCGTGACCTTTCAAAAGTAACTTAGCGGCGAAGACCAAGACCTTTAATAGCCTTCTGGTAACGCTCTTCTGAGTTTGCCTTAAGATAATCAAGAAGCTTACGACGGCGAGCCACCAAACGGAGAAGACCGCGACGGCTGGAAATGTCCTTCTTGTTCGCATTCATGTGATCCGTGAGGTGAAGAATACGTACAGTAAGAAGTGCAATC
Organism: Rubritalea tangerina; assembly: GCF_042683245.1. Taxonomy (NCBI): domain Bacteria; kingdom Pseudomonadati; phylum Verrucomicrobiota; class Verrucomicrobiia; order Verrucomicrobiales; family Rubritaleaceae; genus Rubritalea; species Rubritalea tangerina. The sequence continues at coordinate 162,097 of NZ_JBHUJB010000005.1, read as the reverse complement.
TGATAATCGGCACTACCGGTGTCACCTTCGTGAAGTTGGTAGTCTTTCGGGTTGATAGTAATATCGCTCATTTTGAATTAATGTGTTCAGGACCAGTCCTTCATGAACCAGACCTCCCTACTCGGGACGCGGACACTTAAGCCTGTATCCACTATAAAGCAAGCATTTTCAGTAAACTAGCCAACACATCTCCTGATTCCCCCCTCTAACCAACCCAGTGACAATTCTCTTGTCAGACTCCTACCAGTCCATTAATCCAAGCCCATGGCAACTGAAACCACTCTCATCCTTTTCAAACCAGATACCATTGAAAAGAACCTCTCCGGCACCGTCCTCCAGCGCTTCCTCGCGGAAAACCTCACCATTCGTGGCATCAAAATGATGACGCTCAGTGACGAACTCCTCGCTGAACACTACGCGCACGTTGCAGACAAGCCCTTCTTCCCCGAAATCGTCGCATTCATGCAAAAAACTCCCGTCATCGCTCTCGCCCTCGAAGGCGATAACGCGATTTCTCGCGTACGCGACCTTCTCGGCCCCACCAATTCTCAGGAAGCTCCAGCTGGCACACTCCGTGGCGACTTCGGCGAAACGATGATGATCAACGTCTGCCACGCCTCAGACAGCACCGAAACCGCTGCAGCTGAGCTCAAGCGCTTCTTCAATGAAGGTGAAATCTTCTCCTTCTAAAGCAAATCTACAAAAAAACGCGCGAGTCTAACACCGCGCGTTTTATGCACTTTCCATACCTCCCCCCTTTCCATACCTCCCCCTCCTCCCCCCTTTCCATACCTCCCCCTTAAGGGCCTCGCCCCCCCCCTATGAACCTAAAGAACTTGTAAATCGACCGCTAGAAGCAAGTTGTCCACCTTTGATGAGGAGTCATTTTTTACAATTTGTATAACGGTAGAGTTACAATCGAAAAGAATGCGAAATTATTACAAATTGTTAGCCTCCGCTGCGACTATCTTTTTTTTGTATTCTTTTAAATTATAACTAAACAACTTATAGCGTCCTTCTATTTCATAGGCCCGCTCTTCAGTCATTCCACTGAGCCTTCCCTCTTTGTAGGCAACATCCCAACTCTTTTCAAAAACTTTCACAAGGGATTCAAACCGATCATAATATGTTCGAATTTCATTAAATTTTGACAGCTCAATCCCCTCACTCTTCCAGATCATAACATTTTCTGCAGCCGAGGCAGCTGTTAAAGCTTTCTCAGGATTGGTGTAGTCTTTTGAACATTCATGTATGGTTCTCTCAGCCAGCGCGTACATTGCCTCCTTACGATCCCCTGCTATCATCGGTGAAGTCAGGTAAAAGTAGGTTAAGTTATTATAGTTCGCATAGTTTGTTGGATCCATCTCGTAGGCCAAGAGCGTGAGATCACGTACTTTCTTATCCTCGTAATCTAACACAGCTCTACCCCTCCCATATGGATTATTATCTTGTCTTATCTTTGACTCCATTCCAACCATATAGCGCTTGGCCCTCATGGGCCATGGTTGAGCCTCTTCCAGCCCGCCTGTATGCATACCATCTGAGTGACCAGTGGAACCGTGAGGCGGAGAAATGTGATTCCCATGTTCATCATGATGATGCCCATCCATGTGACTGTGATCTCTACCTCCATGATGGATCTGATCCACCGGATCTTGTAAAGCTAGCCCTACAATCGCACCATAAGGGCTATTCTTCAACCCCAATGGATTTAACTCTGTAGCACCAACAATGTGAGCCGCCCCCTTGTACCCCCTCACTATCAAAACAATAGCAGCCAAAACAAAAAACAATACCACTAAACAACGTTTCATCACTTCTGCTTACTTGAAAACAACACTAAACTGGTAGTTGAAATAAGAATAGCCCAACCACTCATATATTCAAATACTGCGAAAAACTCAGCATTATTTAAAGCCCCTTGCTTATGCACAAACCTATGGGTCAAGTCAGCTAAGTAATAATGAGGTAGCATCACATATATAATGTCAAGCATGATGAAGTCTTTGGCCACGACAACCTTTTCTAAGACAATCACACCATAAACCCCCACTAAGCCCCACCCCAACGAAAACACATAACCAACTGTCGTCCCCAAACGGCTAGCCAAAGCAATCGCAAACATGCTTAAAGGCCCTAAAACCAGTACCATAAGACATGAATGCTGCATGCTCAAGACTAACCAATGTCGCCCCTCTAAAGCATCTTGAGGCCTTGCCGCTAGAACACAAACCAATGCAGATATTAGCACCACTAACAACACTACAAGAAATACGCTCAGCCACAAACCAAGTAGTTGAGCTCCCTTACTAACCCCCTTGCTACTGAAATAGAGACCTAAACCACTTTTACTGTGATCCCCTCCAATCTTTGCAGATTGATACAACAACCAAAAAAAGCTCGATATCCACGCAAACTGCCATGCAGCTTGAGCCCTAGCAGGCTCAATAACAATATTGCTAATTTGGTGATTCGTCATTTCCGCCATTACAAATGGCACAAGCGCAGCCAATATGAGCACCAAAAAAACAACCTTTTCATACACCACCGTAATCAGTGATAATTTAAAAACCTTCTTCATTATAACAACCCTCCCTTCAGATCTCCCCATCTGTAGCCCTCACTCGAATCCATAGCCGTTATGCGCCCCTCTGATATCAATACAGCACTGCGAATTGACATACTATCGAAGTCTGGATGACAACTAACCAACCTACAGACCCCTGAATCACAACTCTCCCAATATTCCATAAAAGCTTCTCGTACATATGAATCCACACCAGTAAACGGCTCATCTAACAATAAAACATCCCCACTATCAGGATCGCACGAAAACTCAGCCATCAGCCAGCTAATCTTTCGCTTATTGCCAGTTGATAAACTACGGTAGGGCTTTTTTAAATCGAGCTCAATTCGATCAGCAAATCTGTAGCATTCCTCAAGCCTCTCTCTTTCCACCAGGGAACCAAGTATCACCCTGGCTGGCAGATGTGAATTGTATTCAATATCCTCTGGCACAAACTGCACTCGTCCAGAAACGGTAAATTCGCCTGCTTGTAACTTAAGTACCCTTGCCAGAGACCTCAACAAGGTTGTCTTCCCCCTGCCATTCCGTGCCAATAAATAATGCGTCCCTTCACCCAACTTTATTCCTTCAGCAACTTCAGCAATCACCGACCTCCCATATCCAATCTTAACATTCGAGGGGATCAATATACTACAAGTACTATCCATACAGAAAACTGATATTCACTCTAGACGAAATGACAAGCCTCATTTCACTCAAAAAAACAGGTGATGCGCCAACCTCAACAACAGCAAGAATATTCAATTTTAGTATTGCCATATGCTCACATCACCGATATCCACTTAACTAGTGATGCAATCCTCAACCATGCAATTGCATGGTGTTAGAATCCACACTTAGCACTTTTTTTACTTCACAACAACCCAACAATCCATCATAGTACATAATACCGCGAGCCCCCAACGCACTTTTCCTTAAACCCAATGGAAGCTGCAATCAACATACCCAGCCCTCCACCACTCCCTACCGAACACGGTTCACAAGCATTTAGTGAAACCATGTCAGGTGAAGAGCTTCTGAAGGTCATCTTTCAGACCTGTCAACAGAAAGGCGTATCTGATATTCAACTAAGGGCAAATCGCCCAATGTATATCGAAACGCATCACGGCATGGAGGCCCTACCCCACCTCGGCACACTAAGTGCCGACTCCATGCTAAAAATTTATGAGGCCCTCCTCAACAACAAAGAGGACGACTCTCACGGCTTTGGCGATGATGACGGTCAAACCGACCACATCAAAAAAGCCGTCCACGCATTCCAAGAAAAACGCGTCGACGACTTCTCATGCAGCGGCATTCAATATGGAGACCACGGCGAAATCTCAGGCCGCCTCCGTATTCAAACCCACTTGAGCGCCCCAGGCCTCGGCATCACCTGTCGTATCCTCAACGACTCCATCCCCGAACTCGAATCACTAGGCATTCTGCCTGACACCATCCAAGCCCTCAGACAAGCTGTCCTCAAGCGCGCAGGACTTTGCCTTGTCACAGGCCCTACAGGCTCAGGTAAATCTACCACACTAGCCTCACTCATTGATTGGGCTCGTAGACATCACCCTAAACATATTGTCACAATCGAGGATCCAGTCGAATACCAGTATCCTCACGACATGGATGACCCGGATGTCCCTGGCATGAAAACTCTCGCCCCATCCATTGTCACGCAACAAGAAGTCGGCCGAGATGTATCCTCCTACCGCCAAGGACTCAAGGACGTTCTTCGTAAAGCACCTCACATCATTCTACTTGGTGAGATCCGTGACAGGGAAGCCATGGACACATGCTTAGAAGCAGCCCAAACAGGACACCTAGTTCTTTCAACACTGCATACCACTGGCGCTGTTAAGACCATGGGCCGTATACTTGAAATGTACCCTAAGGATAAACACGCCTCCATCCTCAACCGACTGGGTGAAATCATGATATTCATCCACTCCCAAGGCCTCCTCACCGGTGTGCACGGCAGAGTACTCACCTACGAATTTCTTAACAACAACGATGATTCCGTCGGTGCAGCCATTGCAGCATACGACCGCGGTGCCAGCTCACTTGAAGACGCCATCCGTAGATCAGGAAACGTCCAGTGGGACAACAACCTCCTGAGACTTTATCAACAAGGACTCATATCAAAAGACGCTTTTGAAAATGCTAAATTAGCCAAATCTGATGACTAATCCACGCATTCTCAAATCCCCCATACATAAACAAAACAAACAAATACATACCATGAAAATGAACAAAAACATCAAGCACGCTCCAAAGGGTGTCACCCTTATTGAGCTCACAGTGGTTATTGCCATTATCCTTGTACTCATCTCCGTACTCTTTGTCGGAGCTACATACTACAAAACCAACGCAGACAAAGCAGCTTGCGTAGTCAACATCTCAAACCTACACAAGGCAATGCGTTCTGTCCAAAACGTCAGCAGCCTCGCTGTTGGAGATGCTGTCACCTTCACAGGAGGTAACACTCCAATCCCAGCTGTTCCGACCTGCCCTGGTGACGGCTCAGCATACAACATTTCAGCCACTGTTACAGCAACCGGCACCCCCGGCGCAACATGCGGCAGCGCTACTTTTAGCGCTGACCACGTACCAGCAACCACAGCCGGCTGGTAAATTATTCAATTTCTAGATCACTAGACTTCATCCCCACCTCCCCTAACAATGAGGTGGGGATTTTTGTTACCTCTAACACCATATTTATTAATTTAGAGACCACCCATGACACTGCACCAACCTGACGCCCTCAGCCTCCCCAAACGTTTTGGGCAAGCTAAAGAAATCCTTAAGACCACGAGCCGCGCTAACAACCCAAACTGGTACACAGACGCCCTAGGGATCAATATCCAATTGCACATTTTCGTTGGCAGTGACACTGGAGCCATCTCCTACATCAGAAACATGGAGTCAGGTGCCTGGGCTAAAGGCCCTAACATCTCACCTGAAATGGAGGAAGACCCCTCCCTACTCAAGCCAGTACTAGATGGAATTGTTAAAGAATACCTCGAAGACACCAGCAAACCAGGCCTCGGAGTCATCCTTTACGTTGCCGACGAATTCGCCACTGCCGAGCTCGGACCTGAACACCAAAATCCAGCTGAAATAGAGGAACTCCGCCACCTCATCAAAGAAAATCCAAGTTCCATCCTAGAGGACCGCTCAATATCGAACCAATCCCACTCCTGGCGCCTATTCCCATACCCGGGCGCCGCAAGCGACCAACCATTCGCTACCGCCATCGCATTCACTCGCCGCCATGAACAACTCATGCAAGAGTTTAGGGATTACGGCAATTTAAAGGACTTACCCGTTCGCACAAGAGCCATCAGTGCCCCACTCTGCGCCATTTCAGCACTTCCTTGGCTACTCGAGCAAAAACCTGAAAACGGTTTCGTTGCAACCTACCATTACCCTCGCTTTACGGTACTGAGTTTCTTTAACGTCCACGGAGACCTAATTCTAATTAGAACACTGCAACATCATGGCAACATCCCCTTTTCCCCCCAAACAGCCAGCGCCATACTCACAACTTCAGCCTCACTGGAATTAGAAAACCCGCATATCTTCATTATTCCTATGGCCGGTGCAGCCCCCATGGGAATGAGCGATTCACTCGCAAGTATGCTACCTAACTCTCAGGTCATCACACTAAGCCCCACAAGCTCAGCACTCCACATCCCTACCGCTCCCAGCGCAGCCTCCAACCAGAACGATCTTGGAGTCACTCGCCCATGGAAATGGTCTGACCTCACAGCACAAACTGCCGTTGAATCCGAACCCACTCAAGCGGCCGCGCCCGAAGCTGAAACGGCAATCCCTGGTGTAACTCGCCCTTGGAAACTCCAAGACATGGAAGCTGTCGCTATGCTAGCTCAGGTAAGACTTGAAGTAGTTTCCACAACCAACCCACCATCCGCTAGCAACTCAATCCTAGCCGAAAGCCATACCTTCAAGACTCTCGTCGAAGAAATGTGGCCTATCCAAGATTTCCTCCCCCCCTCAGAAGCAGAAACAAATCAATACCCTGATCAACTTGAGATGAAATTACTCAAGTGGAGCAAATACATCAAAATTGCAGCTGCTGCGATCGTTGTAGGTATTGGCTGCAAGATCAGCATCAACCTCGTATCAGCAATGAACGATCCAGCGTGGGGATATCAGGCCTCAAACCCTGAGTTTACCATCATGCAACTCAAGGCGAAAGATAACGAATACAAGAGAATCGACAACCTCCTCAGTGATCGCTCCAGAGCTTGGAGCAATTTCGAACTCCTCTCTCGTCTCTTCCCAGTAGAACAAAACACCAAAGTCGATGACTTCGAATATTCAGTCAGCGTCAATGGCTCTAATGCAACCAATAACCGCATCCCTCTAGTAAGAGAGTGGACCATCTCTGGTTCCACTGACTTCAAAGGACGTGAATACCTCAACGAACTAGGCTCCTCTGACGGAATCAAGAAAGCCTTCAATGATGTCTACCTCGGCACCTTCGATGAATCCTTCAACGTAGCAGAAGACAAGCGCCCCCCGCGAGCAAACATCAAAACCAAAATGGCCAGCTCCGCCAGACGCAGAGGCTCTGCCGAGGAGGTTCTACCATTCACCTTTACCATGACTATCACCCAGAGACTGGATGATAAAGACCCCTTAACTCTCCCACTAAAAAAATAAGACTCACGCAAATCACATGAAGAGAAATTATATACAATCGATTTGCGTTTTTGCAATCATCCTCCCGGTTCTTGCCGCAACACTCTGTATCCTTGTCATATCATTTACGGGTAGCAGCTTGCTAGGCAGCTTCAAAAAAGAACAACAACTATACGAAAGTGAGTCATCACAAAACCTTGTCCTCGATAAACTACTCAAAGGCAGCCAATCAAAAAAGGCCACACTAGATCAGTGGAATAAACTTCTCGTTGGTGACAGCTTCACTCGCGTTAACAAAGAGTTAAGAGAGGCCATCAATAAGCACAATTCAACAAAAACTTTACAACTCATCGAGCAAAATAGAGCACAACGTCCCAACTTCCCCGTAGATTCAGGCAGGTCGGCATGTAACTTTGTCTTGGAAGGAACCTTCAAAGAATTGCAACATTGCGCCACCGAGCTCGAATGCACACTTCCGAATCTCATGGTGAATCAAATGTCAATTAGACCCCAATCTTCTGGCAACCTTCTAGAACTCGAACTGAAATATACGATATGGGAAAATGTACAATAATCTGGACCTCATCACTCATCATCGGTCTCTCCCTCCCCGCCGCTAACGCTGATGACAAAAAATCTGCCCGATTCCACATGGATAACACTGATGACTTCATCAGTGAAAAAACCTCAGTCTTTACCATCAATAAGAGAGAGTTTGACCCGTTTGGTAAACCCATTGACCCCCATCGCAAAATTGCACCCAAACCCAAAACCTCAGAAGTCAAAAAAGCTCCACCCAAAACAACCAAAAAGGAACAGCAGATCCTCATTGAAAAAGAAATCGCAAAGTTAGGCGAAAACATCAATGTCCTAGGAAGACGCTTCATCCACGGTAATAGTACCTACCAACGCAACGACGAAATCAATGTCATCGTCAAAGAAAAAACATTCCCACTGAAAATCCTCATGATCTCTAGCAAACGTGTCATGTTTAAAGACCTCACCAATAACAATGTCTTCACCCTCAACCTTGGAATCGGTGGTGCCACTATCCAGGGTAACGACGATAGACCAGATATCGGCACAGGCCCTAACAAAGACATCGATCTAGATAATTAATCTCCCAATAATGTCCTTGCTTACTAACAATATTTCTGTTCAAGATAATCAATCTCCCACCACATAACTAAAAAAAATATGAGAAGCTACACAACTAGCATGAAGCTATTACCAAGCACGCTTGCGGCCTTTGCTCTGTACTCAACGACAGCACATGCGCAAGAATCCACTCCCCCCTCTACTCCACCTTCTACCCCACCAGCTGAAGACACCCCAAGCCCAGCTGCTGAAGCCCCTGCCAATACTGGCGCCGATTTCGATGCTCCACCAGCGGAAACAGATCAAGCTCCTACCCCTGAACAACCAGCCGACAACACTCCTCCTGAACCTGCTGCTGCAGACGCTGCGCCAGCATTACCAGGTGAGGAAGCAGCTGGTGAAGCTGCTCCTGCAGCTCAAGAAGAATACGAAGATGGTATGCGTCTCAATGACGCTGACCTCAATACTGTATTCGAGGTACTTGCTAGAGATGCTGGGCTCTCATACTTCCACAACAACCGCATTGCCGGTGATGACTTTAAAGTGAATGGCTACCTTCGTGATGGTGACGCGATTACACAAATGGAGGATCTTGCATTCAACAATGCTCTCACACTCCACCGCAGAGGTAATACAATTTACGCTTTAACCAGTGATCAGCTAAGCCAACTCCCAGCAACGGAATGGTCATACCAGCTTAAGTATTTGCGCTCCGCAAATATGAAAGATCATATCAGAGAGCTCGTCAGCCCACTTCTCAGCCCTAACACAGGTATCGTTAACTATGAGGAAAAAACAAACACCCTCATCGTAATCGATACTCCCTATAAGATCGAACGCGTAAAGAGCCTCCTAGAGCGTATTGACAGAGCAAAAGGACAAATTGTGGTTGAGGTAAAAATCTACCGCGTCAACACATCTGTTGGTCAAGCACTCGGTGTCGACTGGTCTGAATCCCTAGGTGGTGATGCTCCAGTCCCAACCAGAGCAGTGATTGGCCTCAATGACTTGTTGGGACTCCCATCAGACCTCAGCACTCCTCTCTCTGCTGGAGATCTCGTATTCTCACCTAACAACATTACGGCAGTTCTCACGGCATTAAATGATGGCGGCATTATCAAACTTCAGAATAATCCAGTCGTCATCACTGAGGATAATGAAGCAGCATCAATTGCTGTGATTGACCGTGTGCCTATCATCACTACTGAAAGCACACAGAACTCATCTGGCGGCAACCCGACTGTCACAGAGGAAGTACGCTACAAGATCGATGAGGAAGACTCAACAGACCCTGAAACAACTCGTGAGATCGGTACAACCATTTTCGTCACCCCAACATTGCTTCCAGACGGAACTATTCGATTGAGCATGAGACCGCGTGCAGCTTCAATCACACGTCAAATTGAGAGCCCTCAAACAGGCAACCTCTACCCTGAGGTGCGTGAGTCTACGCTCACCACAATTGCACGTATTCCAGATGGTCACTCATTGATTGTTGGTGGCTTCTTCCAGGAAACCGAAGTCGAGAGCGAAAATAAAGTTCCTCTTCTCGGAGATATCCCAGTGGTGAACTTCTTCTTCAAGAGCAAGACAACTTCTAAAGAGCAGTCTAGCCTCCTCTTCGTTGTAACACCAAGTAGCTACAGCCCTGAGAATCACGCTTCTCACCACCGCACCCACAACAGAGTGGAAAGCACCCTTCAAGTACAAGACAAGGACTCTACTTGGGATGACCCATGTAACTATGACCTCGAAAAGCCGAATCTCCGTCGTACTTGGAACAACATCAAAAAAGATGTTGGAAGCCAGAGCCTCAACTCCAGCCCGTCTGGCACTAACAAAAGATACAGAGTACGCAAATAATACCCCCAATTTGCATCACAATCATTCATAGATAAGATAATATGTCAGAAAATACTGCGGAGAGTCCCCATCTCACCGAGTGGCACACCTATTCCCTCCAACAAAGTGCTGGAGCCTTCCTAAAGGCAAATATCGCAAGCGAGGAAGAGGTTATGACAATATCTAATCAATGCTTTGATGCATGGAACAGAAACCTCGCTGCTGAGCCACTTTTCAAATTGGCGGCAATCGAGGATGATGACGAAAGTCAATACGAGGCAAGCATCGAGCGCTGGAGCACGATGCTTGCCTCACTTGTCACTCCCATCATGCCGCCCGCTCCCTTCGCGGCCAAAATGATGACCCCAAATGGTTTCTATGAAAAACATGAGCCCATATATGAGCTCGCTAGATCCCTCCAATGCCCCATTCTCTTTAACGAGGATGCAGATGTCCTAGGCTTAGGCTCCATCAACCCTGTGACTGCAACCATTTTTGCTCAGGCTGTACACGCCTACATTTCTGATACTCAGGGAATCTCACCCTATATCACCTGTGTCCGTCTCAACTACGAATCCTGGTACACTCTCACCAATAAGCACTTTGTAAGATGATTGAATTCGATGGCATCCAATTCAATGAACTCATTTCTAAACAAATCATGCAAAGCCTCGCCGAGCATGATAACGAGTTTGCTGAGATCACACATGACCAAGTTCAAAACCGCGTCACAAAAACTACTTTCATGGCCGCTGTGGCCAAACTCAATGGCTTAGCATTCTTCCCTAAAGTTGCCGAATTCTGTGACGGTACTCTCCTCGAAAAATGTGACCCATCGACTCTCACCCGGGGCAACTTCACCCCTTTATGCGTCCATAACAACTCCTTGCTCATAGCTGTGGTTGACCCATGGAAACCCTCACCTGAAGAATACCTATCTCCAAGATTTCCTGAATATGAAATTGTAAAAATTATTACAATTAAATCAGAAATCAGCCGTACTATTGAAGCTTCCTCCTCAGGTGGAGGGCCCAGCAAATCCGAACTTGAATCCATCGAGGTCGAAGATTTTGAAGAACATAAAAAAGATTTTGATGTCACCTCTACAGAATATGAGGAGCCGATGGCAGCATTGACGGCAACAATCATGGCTGATGCCGTGAAGCAAAGAGCCTCAGACGTCCACTTCAAAGTAGAAAAAGATAGCTTCTACTATTCTTTCCGCGTCGATGGCGACCTAGGACAAAAGCGTGAACTCCCTATGAAATTGAAGGACCGTATCGACGCATTCCTTCTGAACCTCATGAACTTGCCTACAGAAATTCGTAACACAGCTTGCGGCATTTCAGGTCGTTTCACGATCTCATACTTTCACCGGCCTATTGATATTCGATACGAACGACACCGTACCTATCGGGGATATCATACCACTATGCGTCTCTTGGACAAAGGCCACCTCAATGTTACTCTTGGTAAAGGGTCCCTCGCCTTCGATGATGAAACCCTCTTCGCTGTTAGAAAAGTGATGAAAGTCCCGGCTGGCATTATCGTGATGTCAGGCCCAACAGGCTCAGGTAAATCGACAACCCTGAATGCGATGCTGAGAGAACTCAATCGACCTGAGGTCAACATACTGACACTCGAAAATCCCGTAGAGGATGAAGTTCCGGGCATCACCCATTGTGACCTCAAAAATGCTGATGAGTTCAAACCCATGATCTCTTCATTCATGCGTTCTGACCCCGATATTATCCTGATGGGTGAGGTGCGTGACACCGAATCAGCAGAACTCGCCATCGAAGCAGCAGTAACAGGCCATAAAGTCCTTACAACTGTCCACACAGCACGAGCCTCGCAAATTATCGAACGTTTTGAGCAATTGGGGATTGAACGCTGGAAAATCGCCCAAACACTCAAAGCAGCTTGCGCTCAGAGACTTATTAAAGTCCTCTGCCCTTACTGCAAAATCGAGCTGGATGGACTTTCTGAACTTGACCGGAGAACATATAACCTTGATGATAGTTGGTCCAAGAAAAAACTTTTTGAAGCGAACCCTGAAGGCTGCCAAGAATGTCGCAACTCAGGATACGCAGGTCGTACTGCCATCCTAGAAATTATTCCGATCACCCCTAAAACTTCAGACCAACTTTCAAAAGGTGAAATATCTCCTTATGACCTCGAAGTCCAAATTGCCGAAGAAGGAATCCTACCTAACCTTCGTAGAAATGGCCTCAAACTACTTGAGGCCGGTAAAACTGACATCAACGCTGTCAGTAAAGTTATCGATATGACCTATTCCGATGAATAACATCCAATCACCATCCATTTCATCTGATACTCCTGCGAAGCCTGTAAAGAAAAGCCTCGCGCAAAAGGAAATTAGAATTCCTTTCTTGGACTCAGATAAGCCAAAAACTTTCAGCACAAAAGAATCTATTAAATTCTACCGAGGTGTAGCCTCGATGATCAAGGCTCAGATCAATACTGCTGATGCATTAAAATATTATGCAGATGGTCTTCCCAACAAAATCATGGCTGATGCCTTGAATGAGATTCGCAACGATATTCATGCCGGTATCTCAGTCTACGAAGCATTTAAAAAAAGTAAGCGCTTCGACGATATGACTCTAGGCCTCATCAAAGCAGGTATGGAGTCTGGAAGCCTCGATACCGCTTTTCGTGATCTAGCAGAGAGAGCCGAAACTGAGGCTTATTTCAGAAAAAAAATCAGAAAAATTGTTCTTATCCCCGCTTTTGTATTTCCCGCACTCATCATTGCTTTCATCTACGCTCAAACAAAGATTATACCCAAAATTAAAGATATGGTCATCGTGGGTGACTATACACCAAAAGGCCCAGTAAAAATGTTCTTTACTCTGAGTGATTGGACAATCACCTGGTGGCCCCTTATTGTGACTATTCTTGTCTGTGTTATTCTTAGCTTTATAATCTCCGCAAAATTGAGACAAACAGTACTCACTCTTGCTATGTCGAAATGGCGAATCCTTCGACAACTTGTTATGGGGCTGAGGCAAGTAACATTCCTAGGCGTAATAAAGCTTCTGCATGCCAATGGAATCAATATGGCAAAAGCGATACGAACCTCTGCGACTTCGGTGAAAGGCACACCTTTTCACGATGAACTACTGACTGCTGCAGATAAATACGAGAAATCTGGCGTCCCCTTGGCAATCGCATTCACAAAATACACCTCAACCGATGACCAAGTGGTTCATATGATGGCAATCGGTGAGAAATCTGCATCTATGGGTGAACAATTATCAATGCTGGTGGAAATGTATAAGGAGGACAGTGAACAGTACATGGAAGACTTTTCTAACATACTCAATTTCATCGTCATGCTTGGTGCTGTTAGCCTAGTAGCACTGGTATTCTTATCTGTCTTTATGCCAATCTTCTTAGCTGGACCAGAAATGATGCAGCAAGCTATGTAACTTAATATTAATCCCTACCATGTTTCAGACTAAATTTGACCGCTGGCTCAAAGAAAATTTTGTCTATGAGCATCACATTCGAGTTGTGCACTTACCTACGAAACTTCCTTCAGGAGTTAAGGTTTCAGAATTACAATCCAACCAGTACCACTACCTGCTAACCGTCAAGAATAAGACCAAAGCTGAAAAATTAATCGAGCAGCTGAAGGCAGAGGGTAATGCCTTCAAAACCAAAATCGCTGAGGGCTCACATTGGTACAACCCATTAATCAACAACAAACACAAAAGTTTTTCTTTTAGAATATTTTGGTGGGTGGTTATTGCCAGCCTCACAATTTACTTATTTGTTCGCATAAGGGCATTCCTTCAGAGTGACTTCTATTTTGAACTTAAATCGCACATTCAAGAAGTTCTTGGCGCCTAATCAATTACTATCCCAACTTCATTATGAAAGCCAACATTTCAACTCACAACCGAGGCGTAACTCTAATAGAACTGACCATCGTTATCGGCATTCTTATACTACTCGCATCCTCAACCACAATAGGTTTTAATATTTACCAAGATTGGAAAAAAGGACTCGATGCCGGTGAACAAATCAAAGCTGTCTACCAAGCTCAAAAACTCTACCTAGCTGACAACCCCACCGTCACTGTCGACTCAATCACCGCAGACAACTTGCTTGAATATTTGCCTGACAATATGGACGCAATCCCCGTGATTACAGGCTTAGATGGCGCAAACTATGAGATCAACGTTAACGTCAGCCCCCCAACCATCGATACGGATTTTTCAGGTACACCAGACGACAGTCTGTGGGACGCAGGTAAATAAATGGCACGTTTAAATACTTCCTACAATCGGCTCTTCATTCTTTCTTCGGCTTTGTTCCTAGCTTTCTCTGGTACAAAGACACACTCTCAGCAGCTTCCCTCAGTAGCCCTCGTTGTTGAAGACAACTCGGCTCCCGAGGGTTTCGACTTTGTAGGCTCCTATCTGGTCGATTCCATGGTGCGTATCCGTAATGGTAAAAGTCACACGATCACAATACCAAATACTCAGTATAGAGTGTATTCGAATGGTATTGAAGTGAGACTCTACCAATCCTCAAGTGAAGGAGCATTCCATAGCTATAAAATATACAGATCAGATGGAATCTCTGAACAGGATCAACTCGGCAACATATCCATCAAGCCAGGCTTACAGGCCAGACATATTAGCGAAGATACCATTAAACAAATTAGCCTGACTCAAGACCACCTCACTATCACCCAGTTCCCACCCATTACTAATACTGTGGTAGTAACCTTCGCGAAACGCCTTGCCCAAAGGGACACCAACCGCTAACTATCAAATTGCCAATATTGAGAATATCGTTAGATACGTTAGCCACCCACCATCTCACCCTCCCCAAAGATCAAATAATATCTGAACAATCTACATGTCCGACAAACCAACACATACACAGGGAGAAGTCTCTCTTACCTATAAATTTCTACTGACATTCAGTACCTTAAGCGCGGTATTTTTCTGCTGGCTCTACGTCACCAAACCCACCCATATTGTTAGCTCCAATGTTACCGAAAATACTCCCGCCCCTTCGACCTCTGAAAATGTCGAAGAGGATACGAGTTCCAAACCCAGTAATTTTGTCAACCTGCAGCAATCTAGCCTACCTGGCGATGGCCCAAGTGAACTCCCCCCCACTGAGACAAACGCCTCACAAAAAGGAGCGCCAATTCCATTGGCAACAACAGATTCAACTGAGGGCCTTGTTGGATTTGAAGAAACAAACCATAAAGTTCAACATGTCCTAACGGCAAAGAGTAATTCGAGCTCCGAACGCATCATTCTTCAAGTACCTGTGATATACAAGACTCGTGGTTTACGCTTTTCTCCAGAGCAAACAAAAGAGGCTCAACGAGTCCTGAGGGCTCTTAAAATTTATCAATCGCAAATCCAAAAACTGCATCAAGACGGCCAAAACATCCAACTAGCTTGGAACAATCTTCTCATGAGTGCGCAACCCATCGATGCACTAAGAGCTGATAGCCCCTCCCTTCCAAGTAATGCCCCATCTCACCCTAACATTCTTTCCGAGAATAGTTCTCAAACCATAAAGATTACGAACTGATGAATTACCTGTACCTTATACTACCACTACTAACAGCTGGTTCTCTTTTCGCCCAAGAGGTTTCGACTGCCGTAATCGTGGAGGAAGAAGACAATGATACCCCCACAGTAACAAAAAATGCTGATGCTACAGAAACCAATGATGGGGACGAAACTTCGGATCAGGTCTCTGCTGAAGCGGCGCTAGAAACCGATACTGATGAAAATGCCTCACCCAACGAGGTCGATCAGCTTCCTGAACAACCAGAAGACCTGCAACCTAAGGAAGAGGAAAACCAACAAGTTGTCGTCAAAGTCGAGTTACCCAAACAGATAGAACTAGATAGCTCCAGCTCGTCTGAGTTCGAAATCCTAAGCCCTTGGGCTCCCAAACCTATGCAAAGAGCCCCTCGTGGTTGGCAATACCGTCCAGCTCGGGAAGATAAAGCATACCCAGTCTCTCTGACTTTAGCTTCAGGAAAAGCGATTCAGTTAAAGGTTATCCCCTACGTTCTTGTTCCATCTGACTCTGAAAAAGTCATTCAAGCAAGAGAGCCTGGTTATCAACCTGAACGTGGCTATCAACAAATCCATAGCATCTCGGCTCGCCTACAAAGTACCACATCAAATTTAAAAGCTGCTGCTGACACTTTAAATGAAAGTATTAATAATCTCTCTTCTTTGGTAGATTCACTTCCAAAATAGTCCATGACTTTCATTCTATATAGACTCTAGCGACCAATCACCTATGAACTTCATATTAGCCGTTACCTGCGCAAGTATCACTGGAGCTACGATCGGTATTGCGGTCAATCACAAGCTCTCACTACCCTCCCAACTACCCTCCCCCGGATTTGTTGAGCAAGATGGCACCTCGGCAGACCCCCATAGCTCTACTACCCCAAATCAGCTCAATTCAGATACTCAAGTATCCCTCAATAGCTCAACTGACAGCATTCATGTCAAAGCCCTTGAGACCAAAATTGACCGCCTCAATGAGCAACTAAATCTAATTACTAACCAGCAATCTGAGTTCAACCGTGAACTCAATGCCATACAATTTCGTCTAGACACTCACAGCGCCAGCTTCAGGCCACTACGCTCCGAGAGAGAGACAGAAATTGCACCTCCTACCACAGGTACAGGTATCACCCCACTACTGCCTCCCAGACAATAACTCCACCAGTTTAGCACCCATAGTTTGCGCTCATGAAAGAACGTCATCAAATTATCAAACAACTAGGTGCAGGGGGCTTTGGTTCAGTCTATTTAGCTCGAGATACTCAGCTAGACCGTGATGTAGCCATCAAAAGATTAAAGGCTGAAAACTATGCTGACCACCTTGAGCTAAAGGAACAATTACTCACTGAAGCTAAAGTCCTAGCTGGACTCAGGCATCCTAATATTGTCTCGATTTTTGATGTCATTGAGACTGATACTGGTGGTGATATTATCATGGAGCTCATCGAAGGCGAAACGCTCGACTCCATCATAAATGAAAAGCCACTCACCATAGAACAATTTCTCTTTGTTTCAACTCAGCTGCTTAGTGCAATCGCTACAGCCCACGAACACAACATCATCCACTGCGACTTGAAGCCCAGCAATGTGATGTTAGTTCCTCTAGAAAATGATAATTATCAGGCCACAGTACTCGACTTTGGCCTCTCACCTTCAAAAGAAGGTAGCACAAATAATAAAAAAACTAACCAAAAGTTAGTTGGCTCAATCTACTTCATGGCTCCAGAGTTGCTGGAAGCAGGTATCACCTCTAAACAAAGTGATATCTATTCCATGGGTTGCCTCTTTTATTATATGCTCACTGGCAAGCACCCTTTTGATGGTGATTCACCAGTCATCATCATGGCGTCACATATGAGAAATGCCTATACCCCAATTCAAGAGTTACTTCCCGAAATACCCGAATCTCTAGCAAGTTGGATTGCGGACCATATCAAATATGATCCTGACGCACGTGTTCAAACTTGTAGAGACTCACTTAATAAGCTCCTGAAGTTAGAAGGCATCAAGCCTTTGGAAACCTTCGCTGAAGCCTATGAGGACAGCAGCCTCAATAATACGATGCTGCACTCACTCTCCTCACTGACCAAAGCAAGCGTCAAACTCTCAAAGAAACAACAAGAGGAATTCGAAAAAAGCAAAAAGAACAGCTCTGCTATCCAACAACAGCCTATGACCGCATTGGCTGATCGAGTGCACCAAGCTCGTCCACAAGACCTCTGGTACTTCTCAATCGATGATGTTCGCAAAGGCCCAGTCCCCTTTGCAAAGGTCTGTGAATTGATAGCTGAGGGCTTTATCCGCTCTAATGACCCCATTTACCACCATCGTATTGGTGAGTGGACCCCTGCGGTACAAATACCCGAGTTCAAGGAAGAATTCCAGTCAGCTAAGGCCATGCCGCCCAGGCCCAAGCGTAAGAAAAAAGTTAGCCTGCGCAATTCTCAACGCATCCGTGCACAAAAGGCAGCAGCAAAAGCCGCACAAATTAAAATCGAACAAGAGGACCCTCTCCCATTTCCACTCGAGATCGTCACTACTGTCGTTCTATCCAGCCTCACCTTAGCCACAATCACATGGAGTCCATTCCCCTGGCAATCAATCCTAACAGTCTCCGCTTTCCTCTTCTTCATCACCGGCCTAATCATCGCTAGAATTAGAATGAATCAAGATGATCCCAGATGGCTTATCCCCGCGATATTCATACCGATTGTTACCGACCTACTCTACGCGATATTTTCGCCAAAAGAAGGGCTCCAAGCCTTTGTCATGACCCTTTTGGGTATTGCCTTTTTCGTCTATTGCTCGCTCCACCGTACACTAGGAGACTTTTTAGAACACACTGGTCTTGGCTTTTTAAGCAGACTCATCAATGCCATCTAACCGTTCAGCAAAGTGGGCTAAAAGGTAAAAACTCAATCGAGTTAAAAAACGCTAATACAAAGCTGCTACCAATCAGCATTGTTCCCACGCGTATCAACATGCGTGAAGCTGGAATACCTCCCAACACCTCCCGCAAAATGACCTCGTGAACGAATCGCGCGCGCCACTCGTGATACGGTATAAGGTGATACCCCTTTGAAGCGAACATCGACTGCCCGATTCTCCATATGCTGTGAACGACTCCGTCCACGAACTGCCCTGTTGTAACTCGGGCTGCGATAGATCGATAGCATCTCAGAAACTGGAGCACGCATCGAGGAAGACATGGCGTCAATCACTCTCAAGGTGGGTGCAATCCTGCTCCACATATACCTCGGAGGTAAACTGTTCTTTGTCCGTCCCCGAGTTTTAAAATGTGGCTTCAGCACCATGTAGGGAGTCACATTCTTCAATCGCAAACCCTTAATATAATTTGCGTACCTCAGAACATCTTTACCCTTCTCGTTGACCCATGCCTGAGGGATGCCCGGAACGGGTTTTGTGCTGTAGAATAGGGCCGCTTTAGCACTCTGAAGTGAGCACATGCATGATGCAACAAAACCACCTAATACTCCCAGAAATCGACGTCTCCCCGTTTGTGCAAGGGGACTTTGTGAAATGTCGATATCTTTATGCATCACTGCATTTGTGAACAGAACACAGCCATATGGCCAGAGTAAAATTGATAAATCTCTGGAACTTTTACTATTACGTAACTTTTTTGCCTTTTTTACAAAATTTCAGCAATTAAGAACGCTCGAACACCACTTTACCCTATTTTGCACCCCATATTATTTACCGCGGCTGACCATTAACATGTCATAAACACATAATAAGACTAGAAAGCAGACCCCAATAAATACCAGTGCCCAATATCCTGTAAATAAGAGAATATGGGTGCTCAACCAAGCGTCTAGGACCACAGCTCCAAGAAACACTAAGGCCATAAGTCCCATCGTAAAATAAAGCATCATGCGACGACGAGCTTTTCGGTCATGAAGAAAGGCCCTGGCGAGCTGTTTAGATTCACTTCTCATATCCCTCTCCCGTATGAAGCTATAATTCCAGTGCGCCGTAGGCTTTCCAGAATGCTTCAGTCTGTTGTTTATCTGGACGCACCTCAACCACTAATGGTCTCTCGCGCCCCTCAATTTCGATATCATTCGCTGAATCGTGCAACTGGTAATCCCATCCCCATAGCTTTGCCCATGCCTCAAATGAAAAAGAATGCTCATTCGTAACCACCGACTGTGTCACTGATGACATTCTCCCCACTCTGTCTAGCCTGCTGAAAATCGCTCCTCCGCCATTGTTGATCACCACAAGCACTCGGCCAGGTGCCTCACATTCTTCCAGTAAAATGGGAGCGGACATATCATACAATGTAGTCAAGTCACCTAAAACACACCAGGCATCTTCGATACCATGCGTTAATCCAATCCAAGTCGAGAGCTGTCCATCAATACCGTTGGCTCCTCGATTCGCCCGAATATTTTCCACAGGGTATTCACGCTGACCAAATTGCCCCCACTCTCTAATCGGCAAACTGTTTCCGAGATATAAACTCTGAGCGACACTTGAGTATAGCGACAAAGTCCTAACCATTCCGGGCTCACTATCTGGGTACATCTCAAGCAGTTGATCAATTTGCGCCCAACGCCTACGACATCCCTTCAGCATATCCAGTGAATCCCCTAATTCTCCCACCTCACCCAGTCCACGAAGAATTCTCCCCACCTCACCTCTGATCACGCTACTCTGTCGCACTAAGCCCGGTAATCCATTGCGGGCAATCGACATCACTTCCACATCTTGAGCATCCTCAAGGTCTCGCCAAAACCTTCCTATTGGTACTTCCCCAATACGTAGTACCAACCGGGGAGCATACGCTTTCAATAAACGTTCAGGATCAGCAACTAACAACGGCCCCAAAAGCTCCCTCAAACCTGAAGTCGGATCGGCAATGACAGGCACACGAATTTCACTCAAAAAACCAAACACCTCCTCACGGTCTTCTGGCTCAAGCGCCCCCACACACACCACCATCCCCTGCCAGAAATTCTCGAAAAAATGCACTAGGCTACTCACCTCAAAGTTCTCTCTGGATAGCTTAGGCTCACCCAATAGCTTACCTACTGGCCGTGATACCGCATTTTCTTCCAAACAAACATTGAGCTGCCATGTCCCTCTACCACTCCATTCCTGAAAGTATTCTCCACCCAATGCTTCAATGTCATCCACACCTTCCACATAGTGACTGAAGATCCCAACTTGCTCTATGGCCTGAGGCGAACCAGAACCGCGATAACATTGAGGCCGATCAGCAGAAATAATCACCAGTGGCCGCCTTTGATAATGAGCTTCTACCAACGCAGGCAATAACTCAGCAACGGCAGTTCCTGAGGTCGTGACCACCGCACATGGCTCCCCAGAATCCATCGTCCTACCCAAAGCAAAAAAGCCAGCAGAACGCTCCTCAAAATGGGACCACACCACAGCCTCTTCACTGCTCACAAGCGATTCAATCAATGACAAATTGCGTGCTCCCGCACACACCACATACTCTCTTATACCTGCTAATAAACATGCCTCCACTACCTCAGTTGCTATAGAATCATTCTGCATGCCCCATGCTCTACCCTGAAGCGTACAACTAGGAAATCATAGAAGCCAAAAATTTCACATACGACACTGGACGAGATACCATTCCCAGCTAGGATCCTGCGCTCACCAGCGAATTCATGGGCGACTCCAAACCAATCTCCTTCTGGCAAAAAATCCTCTCACAGTTTTCTCGAGTCACGAGTTCGGGAAATTACATGCCTGAGATTGATGGGCTACGCTTTGTCTCCATCATGGCAGTTTTGCTCTACCACGCCCATATTCTATTCTTTGCAGCCCCCATCCCCAATGCTATCAGCTTCCCACCATCCTGGGACTGGCTCAATTTTGCTATCGGTCAAGGCTGGTTTGGCGTCCAAGTCTTCTTTGTCATCAGTGGCTTCGTACTAGCGCTGCCCTTTGCAAACCACTACCTGTTTGACAAAAGAAAAGTCGACTTGAAAACGTACTACTCCAGACGAGTAGTGCGCATCGGTCTCCCTTACTTTATAGCCCTCACTCTCGGAGCTCTCTGGATGTTAAGATGTGGCATGCCTTGGGACGAGATGCTCCATCACTACCTAGCCGGCTTACTCTACTCGCACAGCCTTCTCTATGCTGGAGAATTGAACCCTATCCTCTACGTCTCATGGACACTAGAAATAGAAATTCAGTTCTACCTTCTCGCACCACTTCTCTGCCGACTCTTCATGATCTCTTCTCCCTGGTTCAGAAGAGCCAGTTTTGTCATTGCCATTTTTGCAATTCAATATGCAGCCACATACCTCAACACACACTTTCCCTCAGGCCTCTGGTCGAAGTCTATCATTGGACAACTCCAGTTTTTTCTGGTCGGCCTCATTTTAGGAGACCTCTACCTCTCCTACTGGAAAAACACTCCCCGACAGAAACCCTTTTGCTACTTGCTCGATTGCATAGGTGCAGCTACCTGGCTCTTCATTCCATTCGCTCTCAAAATCAATGGCGCCCACAAATGGCTGGCTCTTCTACTATTGCTTGCCTTTATCTGTGTCTTGCGCGGCTCACTCCTCAATTGGCTTCTCTCACGTCCACTCTTCGCTACGATCGGAGGAATGTGTTATTCAATCTATCTCTTTCACGGAGCCTTGCTCTACATTCTTCATGACCACTTGATACAGCCTCTCTTCACCCTTGAAAAAGGCCAATGGCCCACCAACCTTCTACCTCTTGCCACGCTCACCATTCTTACCCTCATTGTATGCTCAGCCGCATACAAATATATCGAACGCCCAAGCATGCTCTGGGGTAGCCCCAAAAAGTGAGTCCATCTTATCTCCCTCTGTATTGATTTTGGGATATTCTCTGTACTCCCAGCACAACACCCCTCCACTAAGCACTGAATATAAAGCATATTCACCACCAAAAATTTAAAATCTATCACATTTTGAGCATTTAATCCTGTCACTAGCGGTTGGCATCCCTTATACTATCATCCCATTTTCTTTCTATATCCCCTATCTAACAAGAATTCATGAACTCCCAACCAGCTAAAAACCACATGAATTTCCTGTTCTGGCTGAGCATAGCCAGCTTGATTCTGCTCGGTGGATACATCGTCTTGCATGAAAGCAGAACTCGCTACGCAGCAGTCCGTGACACAGCACACTATGGAGAGCTACTTTCATCCTACCTGTGGAATATCGACGAGGAAACTGCACAAGAGTATACCGCGATCATCGCCACTGAGGGTGAGTTCAAATCTATCAGTGTCACCCATTCAGATGGAGCATTGTTTGCCAACTATAGAGAGGCCAAAAACAAGGGGGAAATCCGTGAATTCTTGCGCTCAATGGGTTTGATAAGAGATATTGAGAACACTCAAGCCATCTTCTATCGAGGTAAAAGAATTGGCGATATCACGACACTTAAAGAGAACACAAACATTTATACCTACTTTTACCTCCTACTGACGATCTTACTAATCATTGCCAGTATGACCCTTATTCGCGTAGGTAAGGCAAATAAAGAACATCAGATCCACCTCGAGCATGATTTGAGTGAAAACAGAGAAAGACTACAAACTGTCGTTTCCGCCTCGCCTGTAATCGCCTTCTCACTCGATCGGCATGGAAAATTTACCGTCTGCGAAGGCATGGGACTCAATAAACTGCATGAAAAGCCTATGGACATTATAGGCAAATCAATCGAAGCAGTCCACAATGACATGCCCACCAATGTCGGAGATTTCCTCCGTGCCCTCAAAGGGGAAAGCTTTAGTGAAATCCGCACCACCGAAGGGCGTTCGTTTGAAACTTGGTATTCCCCAATGCGTGAGGGAACAAATATCGTCGGAGTCATTGGAGTTTCAACCGATGTCACAGCTGCCATTCAGGCCATGAATTCACTCAATGATTACAAAAGGAGCCAAGCTAAGGACCTCCAAATCGCCCAGCGTGCCCACCAAGCATTCCTCCCTAAATCGCCCCCAGAACTCTCCGGATTTGAAATTGGCTTCATCACGAAACCCTGTGCTTCGATTGGCGGCGACTACATTCACTTCGACACCTGCTCAAATCATCAAAAGCTAGGAATCACCTTTGCCGAAATGTCTGGCCACGGTGTCTCCTCCTCACTCCTTGCATCCATCTTCCACACCCAACTTGAAGACTGCATTAATATTGAGACCCCCTCCATTGCAGATGCATTCTACCAGATCAACCTTCGCGTGCATGAACTTTTCCCTGAAGGACGCTTCGCCAGCACCTTCCATACCATCCTTAATGCAGAAGAAAATACTATGCGCTTTGTCAAAGCAGCAAGAGAACCTGCAGTCCTCTTCCGTCATGATGGCAACTCTGAGATCTTTGATAAAGGGGGGCCAGCTCTAGGTCTCCTCCCCTCAGAGCTACTGAATAAAAAGTCATACATCGAGCACTCCATCCCACTCAATCAAGGTGACACGCTCTTTCTCTACTCAGACGGACTTGTCGAAGTCGAGAACACTGCCGGTGTCATGATTGAACGCAAGGAAATTATCGATTGGGTCAGACAAGACCTCAAACTCTCTCCTCAGCAGATCGCAGACTCGCTCTACCGCAAGGTCATCTCTCACGCCAGTGGCGGTGATATAGTCGACGATATAAGTATCCTAGTCATTAGGAAACTCTAGCTTAGCACCATGCCCTCCCCCCTCCAGCACTTCTTACTTTCAATCCTCAGCCTGGGGGCTGTCTGTGCTGAAGCCAGAGAAATCAAAATGGTCACACTGAACTGGCCCCCCTTCTACGGTGAGAAATTGCCCGATGGTGGCCCACTTACAGAATTGGCGACTGAAGCCTTTCGGCGTGCTGGACACACTGCCAGTATCGAGTTTCTCCCCTGGACCAGAGCGCTCGAAGAAGTCAAAAAACAAAGAGCCGACATCGTACTCGGAGCTTATTACAATCATGAGAGGGCGCGCCACTACCACTACAGCCAGCCCATGCTAAAGGTAAATGTTGGCCTCGTTGCCAATAGTGAAGCTAGACTCACTCAGTACTCCTCACTCCGTGACCTCACAGCCTACCGCATTGGTGTCTGCAAGAACTTCGTCAATAGCCCCGCATTCGATAATGCTGGCTACCTCCAAAAAGATGTCGCGAAAAATCAAATCCTTAACATTCGTAAACTCCAGCGAGACAGAGTCGATATGATTGCCGTCTCCTTTGAAGTCTTCCGCTACGAAGATGGCAAAATGCATGACCAACACCCTGAACAGAGCCACGTCTTTATCAAACCCTTGCTATCCCAACAGGCTCTCCACCTTATGATGGCCAAATCCATACCTGACCACCAATCAATCATCAACGACTTCAATAAAGCATTCCAAG
Organism: Rubritalea tangerina; assembly: GCF_042683245.1. Taxonomy (NCBI): domain Bacteria; kingdom Pseudomonadati; phylum Verrucomicrobiota; class Verrucomicrobiia; order Verrucomicrobiales; family Rubritaleaceae; genus Rubritalea; species Rubritalea tangerina. The sequence continues at coordinate 136,955 of NZ_JBHUJB010000005.1, read as the reverse complement.
AAATGCGTAATGACGGAACCTACTTAAAAATACTCAAAAAACACAAATTAGACCACTCATCTGCCATCCCAGATCCCCCCTAACCATAGGTCTTGATAACTGCAATAAACTGAGCCAAATACTTATCGGCTTTGGTCTCTCCCACTCCCCTAATACGCCTGCCTGCTTGCATCGACTTCGGCCTCAACCTCGTAAACGCCTCCAAAGTCTTATTGTTAAAGATCGCATAGGCGGGCACATTCTCAGCTTGCGCAATCTCAAAACGTACCTTCTTCAACCGTTCAAAAAGCTCTGGATCAAACCCCATCTCCTCTAACACTATATCTCCACCCCCAGTCGTTAAACTCTCAGATTTGGATGAGTTTGGCCACACCAGTGAGCATGAAGCCCTATCTAACATCACTTGCTCCCCCCTCGGTGTGAGGCTCACTAAAGGAAACTCACCTTTTTGCGTGTAGATCAGCCCAGCATCATGCATCGCATGGAAAAGTTCATTCAAGTAGGCAGTACCCTTGCCCTTCAGAATCCCGTAAGTAGTTAAGCCGTCTAACTTGTGTTTCTTTACCTCTTGGGATTTGCTCCCTACTAACATTTGAACAATTCTCCCTCGCCCGTACCGGCCTTCCCACTTTCCATTAATCTTGCGACTCATGCGTGCAACACCACTCAAAGCTTTCCTCAAATCTAACACCTGTTCCTCACTCCCCTCACTAGCGTCATCCCCAAACTTACTTCGGCAAACATCACAACTGCCACACACCGTCGCATCCCCTTCACCAAAATACTCCATGATCCACTTTTGCCTGCACACTCGCGCATAGCATAGCTCGATCATTGCATTAAGCTTGGCCCTGTCTCTCTGCTCCTTTTCTTCAAGCACAGCCCGGTCGATTCCTAGACGGCTGGTCAACACCTCAGGCTTCAATAAACGCGTTCCCTTAGCCCTCGCGCCAGAGACATCAAAACGTTCTACCAACCCGTGCTTCATCAGAGCCGAAAGCGCGCTTCCCACCGCCATGCCATTCTTTACATCCGCTCCAATCTTGATTTGCTCCAATGTCTCTAACACCTCAAAATCTGAGTTCGCTTGATTCTGAAGGTGCTGATACACATTACAAATCGTCGCATAGCTTGGATTCACTCCCTCTATGAAAAACTCCTGTGTCCGCGTGTCTGCATAATTAAACAATAACTCACAGTATGCAGCCTCACCATCACGCCCTGCACGTCCAGCCTCTTGGTAATATGCCTCTACACTTCCAGGCACCTCAAAGTGGATCACAAAACGCACATCCGATCGATCAATCCCCATACCAAAAGCATTCGTTGCCACCGCCACATCCGCCTCTCGTTGAATAAACACGTTTTGAGTCTTCTCACGCATCTCATCACTCATTCCACCATGGTAGGCAATACAACTAATCCCCCAATCGTGCAGCATCTCCGCAACCTCATCTACCCGCTTCCTAGTAGCACAATAAACAATCCCGGTCTTCCAGCGCTTAACGACCTCACGAATACGCTTATATTTCTGCTCGTGCTTTGATACAGCCGTTACCATCAATGACAAGTTCGGCCGTGCGAACCCACTCACCAACTCAAAAGGAGTGCGCAGCTGAAGTACTTTCAGTATATCTTCGCGCACTACTGGAGTCGCTGTAGCAGTCAGTGCCACACATTGTGGATTTCCTATGCGCTCCAATGCTTTACCCAAGCGCATATAGTCAGGTCGAAAGTCATGCCCCCATTGGCTCAAACAGTGAGCTTCATCTACTGCAAACAATGCTATGTCCACCTCTAACAATGCAGCAATAAAACTCTCTACCTTAAATCGTTCCGGAGCCACATACACCAGCTTGTACTCTCCCGCTCGCATCCGCGAAATCCGCTCACGTTGCTCCGCAATCCCCAAAGTAGAGTTGATCATCGTGGCAGCTATGCCCTTATCGACTAAAGCATCCACCTGATCCTTCATCAACGCAATCAGAGGGCTCACCACAATACTAACACCTCGCATGCACAATGCTGGCAATTGATAACATAGGGACTTTCCCCCACCTGTAGGCATCACCACTAACCCATCCTCACCCGTAAGTATTTTCTCTACCACAGCCTGCTGGCCATCTAAAAAGCCATCAAACCCAAAATACTCACTCAACGCCTCCAATGGCTGCTTTTCAATCCTACTCATGACTCACCCTCATCTAGCCCACCAAATCCCCAATAGATCCCACATCCGGCACAAACAGCCGCTTATACAAACGGCTTGTAGAACCATCTGTTAGACTCGCCATGTAATCACATAAAAGCCGACGCTTCCCCCCCACCCCCTCAGCGGCTTCGATCTCACCAGCCACATCGTCTGAAAGAAGCTGATAGGGAATATCCTCTCCAAGCACATATCGTTTACTCAGAATATCCCACAACCTTCCAAGCATATAGTTCCCTTTGTACTCGAGCTGATTCAGCTCAGGTGACATAAAGACGACTTCATAAGCCAACTTCTTGTATACCTTAGATTCGGCTCTTACCTCTTCATCCACATGAAGCTTGTAGTGATAACGGTTTGTGACCGCACTCATGAAATTCTGAACTTCTTCTATTTGGACCGCTTGAATGTAGGTCCCGATTTTTCTGCCTAACATCGGTTCAACCTTACCTGTCCTGATCGCTCCTAACAAATCACCTAGTGCCGAACCTTGAGTCACCTCCATCCCATTGGCCTCAGCCCACTGCTCGATCTTCTGAATTGATAAAAAGCCTGCACGCACACTATCCGCCAAATCATTGAGAGAATAGGCCACATCATCCGCCCAATCCATAATCTGACACTCGATCGACTTAAACCCATCTCTGACCCGGCCCGGGATGTACTCCACAGGAAAATCACGCCCCTCCAACACCCAATCCAAGTAGCTCTGCTGCTCGTCATAGATGAAATGATTCTTAGGCGCCTGGTCTGCCGAAACAGCCTTCAATTCAGACCACAATGTTTTGTACTTCAACACACCATCTAGAAAGGCCCGCGTTGGATTCATTCCAGATTTACGTGCTGAAAAAATGCGCTCAGTCAACAGACGCAATGTCTGAGCATTCCCTTCAAAACCTCCATCCTCAGCCATCAAAGCATTTAGCGCCATCTCCCCCGCGTGCCCATAGGGAGGGTGCCCAAGATCATGAGACAGACACACGGCTTCCACCAAATCGGCATCAATAAAGTAATCCTCCCTGAGTAAATCAGATGTCTGTTGTAAATAACTACATATTGATCTCCCAATCTGAGCTACCTCCAAAGAATGGGTCAGTCGAGTCCGGTAAAAGTCATACTCACCACTCCAAAACACCTGTGTCTTGCTCTGTAAACGACGAAAAGTAGGCGTGTGCAATACCCGGTCCCGATCAATCTGAAAAGCAGAACGAAATTCATCCCGAGGTACTTCTTCCACCAATCTCTCCCGATCAAAGTCGCTGTAAAATGTGTTCTGCATAAAGCCACTCAAAAAATAGTCACGCGCATTGAACACTCAATACCATTCTCAAAAAAACCTCACCACCACTCTACCTACCTTGAGATACCTACCTTGAGACCAATTCCTAAAAGCCGCTCCTCTGCCCGAATTTCTCTATCAAACAAAACCGCCCACTTGAGTGACACAACACCATCACTCAGAGCCATCATTTTAAGAGCCCTCCACCCCCCTTAAATCCCTCTACAACAAGACTCAACACATACTAATGAGATCTACACACTGAATCTAACTGTACCCCTTTAGAGTACAAACCCCGCATAATTTCAAATCGTCAAGCTATCACAATCAGACCATTGTAAATACAGTGTAATTCACTGAATTTTTAGAGGAAACATGTGAATTCGCTCAACTTAGCTCCCAACCCGGGCTAACACCAATCATTTGCTTGTTGCATTTACCTTGTGATTACAATATAAATACATAAAGCAAACAATCAATACACTCGAAATACACTGATGATGAAGCGTACCCTAACCCAACTGCGCCCACAGCCCTCTACCCACTCCAAAGGCTTCGCCCTCATTGCAAGCCTCTCAATCATGGTCCTCCTCGTCATGATTACCGTCGGCATGCTCTCACTCTCTCGCACGGAAGTGAAACAGTCCAAGCAACAGCGCTACCAACTCGAGGCCCAAGCCAACGCACGCATGGCCCTCCAAATTGCTATCGCCCAACTCCAAAAATACGCAGGCCCCGACCAACGCGTCACAGCAAATGCTGATATACTGGAAGGTAGTAGCTCCACCATGAAATACATCAGTGGAGTATGGAACACTGAAAATTGGACCCCTCGTGATGCAAACACAAAAAACCTAGTTACTTGGCTAGCAACAATTCCTTTCTCTAACCCTAAAATACCATCAGAAGTCGATGTCAAAAAAGATGTTGCACCGTACAACATCTCTGGCTCTGAGCTGATCACACTCCTAGGTGAGGGCACTCTAGGCCAGGCGGGGGACAAGGCTGATTATGTACAAGTTGCTACTATTCCAGTTCATACTGACGGTAATTTCACAGGAAGCTATGGCTACTGGGTTTCGGATGAATCCTTAAAGGCTAGCTATGGTATTCAGATCAAAGAAGATGATAAGTGGGCGGATTCTAACAAGAACTCCTCCCCATACCGCTCGTCGCTAGATGCAATTGATGAAGTTGTATTCGAGCAGTATTTTGAGAAATCAAAATCTGAGCAAATCAATACTCCCTCACTGCAGACAACCGAACTCATTACCCCTTCAGCTCAAAAGTACTTCCATCATATCACTAACAAGTCGGTATCACTGTTGACAAACACTAGGCTTGGTGGATTGAAAAGCGATCTCTCAACTGCTTTTGAATTAGACACACAAAAATTCAACGAGCTGGAGGAATTCCATAACTCTCCCGAGCGTAATAATACCGATAATTACGCGAATCTCAGCACTCAGTACACGGACGACGCATTTTATCCATCTTCACACCCCCTAGGTTACCTCTTTGAAGTTCCATCCTCAGTGGGCACAAATAGTGCGGTAGTCCGTGGACCAACGTGGGATCTCCTCAGGAACTATGCCAGACTATACAAAAAAGAATGGGACAGCTTCAGCTGGAACCGTAGCATCCCATCCTCGAATGAAGTTAACTTCATCACCAGAGGCAGCCTCCCTCTCAGCTATGCTACCGGATCGGGAGACAGTAAAACTCATCAAGGTAGAGAATACAGTTCTAGAAGTAGCCCTGGCGGCCTCTATGATTCCTTCTCTGGCAATTTTAAAGATATAGCAGAGCCAATCTCAAATGGCCCTTTCAATCCAGCTGCAGGCACTCTCCGTCAGACTGCATCACGGATAGCTCCTAGCATTATTAGAGTTACAATGGTGCTTGGTGTACGAAAGAAGAATACAGGAAAACCTGCTCCTAATGATTGGAGGCTAGCTCTTTCATTTGATCCCTATGTGACAATACATAACCCATACAACAGAAGAATCGAGTTTGAGTCTATTGGTATGTATGCATCAAAATTTAACCCTTTACGCTTTAATTTTGAGTGGACTGATAATGACGGCGCACCACAAAAAGTAGAAAATTTAATGTTCTCAGTTAATGTTGGGAATAATGGTTCGCTAGCATACAGAATTCTTCCGAAATCTGGGGAAACGTTTATCTTAGAGCCCGGTGAAATTAAAGTTCTATCACCACTCCCTGAGGGGGGGATGGAACAGGAGTATAAGGTGGTAAAAAGAAATAATATGGTCGAAGCCACCTTCGAGTATGGTGAGGATACAGGCTTATTCATGTTCCCTGGTGGATATTACCATTATTGGAATCCCCCAACGATCAAACCAAAATCGAACACATCAGTTAGGATAACATTGTCGGGTCGTCATAACAGCTTTGCTAACAGAGAACTTGACACTTTCAATTTCTCTCTGCTATCAACCAAAAGTCACAATGGTACCACTGTTAAGTTAAATGAAATAGGTCCACCTTATATGCAGGCTAATAAGGATATTTGGGATGAAGACTTCATCACGAGAATAACATATTCAACCTACGACGACGTAAGCAAAGCAGACGCCCACAAACACAAACTCTCCATTGATAAAAGCTTCAATGAAAGCAGTCTACCCAGAGTCGGAGAATCAGGCTTCTATATTGGTGCACTCGACTTGGCCTTAAAAAATGGAGCGGAAGGAGCACCAGTCTTCCACCAGTTCAACCCTAGGGGGCAAATTTATGATCTAAGGAATTATGATGGTTCAGACCGTCTCTCTCCAGCTTGGAATGTTGAGCTAAAAGACATCTCTGACGTTTCTGACCTGCAACTAGTCGGAGACCCTGAAGGTCACGGCTACTGGGGCCTTGGCAGAAATGCTTCATATGGGACAAGTAATGTCGTGCTCTATGACCTTCCCAGAGCTCCTCTCACCTCGATTGCTGCACTAACACATGCAGACATATCCATCATTCCCGAGGATGGATCCTCACAAATTGCAAATTCATTTAAACCTGCAGGCTTCGTGAAGTCCAATCAACTCACTACGAGAAGACCTATCAGTACTCAGTATAAAGCCCCTAAAGCTCAAACCCTGACTGACTTCTCATGGGCCTCAAATGAAGCTCTCTGGGATCAATACTTCTTTTCCTCAATTAACTGGGGAGACAACAGATTAGCGATTGAACAGGCTCCAGTCCAAGCTTACCTCACTCATTCCTCAGCAATTCAAGCATTAGTTAACGATAACGATAAAACTAAGAGCCCTCTTCAAAACCCCCGAATCATCTATGAAGCTTCGCAGAAGCTTGGTGATTCTATCGAGGATGACATGAAGGACTATGCTAAAATAGCCAAACATTTGGCAATCGCTGGCGGGTTTAACATCAACTCGACATCCGTTGATGCCTGGAAAGCCATTCTAAGTTCTCATAACAACTTAAATGTTAAATACCTAAACATATCACAAGTCAAAGAAGACAAAAACGAAGGAGTTCCATTTTCAAGATTCCAACTTCCAGCCGGTACCAAGGAAGATATTGCAAGGAGCACAAATACATGGACTGGATACAGGGAACTGAGTAACGATGAAATTACTAAACTCGCCGAATCTATCGTAGATCAGGTCAAATTACGTGGCCCCTTTATGGGTGTCAGCGATTTCGTCAATCGAAGACTCAGACCTTTACCATCGCCCAACACCAATGTTGACGTAGATAAACTTGGCGCATTACAAATGGCCATAGAAGATGCTGGGCTGAATGAAAAATTCAGCGAGCCAATAACGATCAGCAACTTCACAGACACGTCTATAAACACTGGGTCCAAAGACATATCACTCAGTACATTAGTGGGCAGCCCAGGCTATTTAATGCAATCTGATGTTTTGCAAACTATTGGAAGTGTTATCAGAACCCGTGGAGATACTTTTACCGTCAGGTGCTATGGGGACGCCCGAGACGACAATGGTAAGGTTGTAGCACAAGCATGGTGCGAGGCCACAATACAACGCACAACAGATTGGAGTGAAAACTCCTCCGAGCCCTTTAAAATTCCAGACCCAGCGTATCCGACTTTGGGAGAGACTGATGCTATTCTTAACAAATGGGTCCCTAACCCAAGCACCACTGCAACAAATAAAACCTACGGCCGTAAGTTCATAATTACTTCATTCAAATGGCTTTCAAGTAACGAGATTTAAGACAATGCAACCAATCTATAAACATCTAGTACGCTTTTTCGTCATTTCTGCACTACTCTTCAATACTTGTGCAAATGCTGAAACAGTTAAAAGCAAAAAGCCTCAATTCAAAGTAACCACTTGGGAAAAGTGGGACTCTAGCCCAATTCTGTTAAAAACTAAAAATGAACGGGGTAAAGAAGAAATGGTCAGTATTGAGACTATGGAAATGAGCTATTCTCGTGGATACCCCTACCAAAAAGGAGCTCCAATCAAATTCTACACTGAGACAAATGATCCGGAGACCCCCTACAAGCTATTCAAGTCTATTCAAATTCCTCAGAACATAAAGTCACCTCTGATCTTATTTCTTACTATAAACAAAGAGTTAAGAACCTTAATATTTGATCTAGACGCTAGTGATTTTAAATATGGCTCGTATAAATTAGTGAACCTTTCACAGAAAGAGATCCTGTATAAGATTGATAATAAAAGAATCAAACTAAAACCCCTAGCGTCAAGGAATGTGCCAATTGCTACTTCAGGCAAGAAAAAAGCAGTCCATTGCCAAGCAGCCGTCTTACTGGAGGGTAAACCAAAAATCGTTTACTCTACAATGCTTATGAATCGTTCAGAGAAGAGACAACTTATATTCTTTTATTCAACAAAAGATAGTAAAGGTCGAGAAGTTGTCAAAAGCCGTAGTCTAGTAGATTTTAAGCCTCAAGTATCAAAACAATCTGATGTGTAGATACTGTGAGGCCTATGACCCTTCAAGTTGAATACGTGTCTTATCGAGAATTGCTGATAGTAACATGCTGAGACTATCTGATTTACTTCACTAGATCACAAGACCTAGTATCAAATCTCTAGTTGAGCATGGCTGTTCGATCTATTTACGAATTATTCTATTTCAGAAATAATCTCACTCTCCATATACTCCCATTGATATCCCCCCCTGTGCTTCTCGAAGCCTAACCTTCCCGTCCGCGGTGATTAGGAGAGGTGCTTTATGAGTTTGTTGATCTGGAACACCTAGCTCAACTCCTCCACTTTTTTGAACCACCAGTGCATTCGATCTAGAGCTCTCGCTATCACCGATGCCGACAACTAACTGAGAATCCTCACGCTCACTATGATATTGGGGCAGTAAGATCGTATGCGCTGAACTATTCTTGAGTGTGCTCCCCCTCTTGCCTTCTCCATTCGACCTAGTTCAACAACAATAAAAAAGAGCCCAGCAATATTTGCTGGGCTCTTTCTATAAACTGAGATTTCTTACTACTTGGCTGGGAGGATTCCCCGAGCAACGAGATTGTTGATACGTCTTGCAACCTCCTGTAATCCGTCCACCACAGCTTCAGTGTAGGAACGTCCATCAAGCGTATTGGTTCCATGACCTTCTACAGCCTCACGTAAGCCCGCAAGTGCATCATCTTCATGATGAAAAAGCTCAACAATAACTTCAGTCAGCTCTCCCGTTTTTGCACATGCGGCTAACATAGCCCCAATCCACCCATCATCCGTGCTTAAACAGCCACGAGTCGTCTTGGCTGATGCGTGAAACATACCGAGTTCTCCAGACTTTGCAATTTCATCGATCAATACCTCATTCTCAGGAATGTTGAGGTTAGAATCTCCACAATGAGCAGCATCAACGAGCAGCTTGAAAAATTTCTCACCAATAAGGTCATTGAGTCCCTTAGCAACCTGCCACACCCGCCCGAGGTCCGTGAAAGTGGTAAACTCGGTTCCTCTAAGGAACTCAAGTTGCCAAACTTTAAGGCATGAATCAGCAATCTCAGCCTCGTCGTATACTCGCTTATGCAGCTTTATAACTTGTTGCACTGCAGCTTCAAACTCCTCACCCTCCTTGCGCGGCGCTCCAGATAACCACTCTTCTAACGAAGTCGATCCCACCTCTTCAATATCAAACTTCTTAGCCGTGTTCACCCCTTCTACAAGCTGCGCAACTACCGCATCTTCATCAGCGGGATCCATCGGGTTCGCCCCTCCTACCATAAGAATAATCTTCACGATCAATCCCAAATCTTTCAAGCCCGTGTACATCTCCGCCAAATCCTCTGGATGCGTTCCATTAAATTGAGAAATCTGCACAGAATCGATTTTGACAGGAGACATTGCTTGTAGTCGACGCATCTCAGCAATCGCAAACAGTTCTCCGTTCTCATCACGTGGAAGGCGGCTGTCCTCGTTAGGAACCAAGCCACCTACAAATTTCACATGTGTCGGGCATACCCCGATCTCAATATTTGCTTTTAGTTGAATGTCCATAGGCTTGTGCACGAAAACTGCCAAAGCCCTCATTGCTCGTCAACAACTACCCTTCCCGCACCTACATAGATCTTAATCAATCGCTGCATTTATACAATAAACCGCCTAACATGTACAAATCCCCTAACTCTACGCCTCATTATCACCTCGACACACCAAGCTAATGCGACGCAAGCCATTTCAGATTCAAAAATAATCAATATATGTAAACTATTAAGTAGCTTTGAGAAAAAATTTTCCCACCCCTAACCACCACACAGAAGACAAGAACCCCACAGAGGCATGCATCCAGAGACTTATTCACAACTTGTTCACTAAAGATGTCTTAATGACTCTCCCTAGCCGATTCTAAAAAAAACCTCTCTCCACACACGCCCATCATAAAATTCTTTTTCCCACTTCCAAGGAAGAAGCTCTTGCCTAGTCTCTCTGGATTGTGAGCTTGAGCCAACAAATCTTCAGAGATACACCCAGCCGATTCTTCGCCGTTCTAACATGGCGATACGGTAAACTCTACATCGATGCTTTGGACAAAATTGAGAGCATCCAACGCCATCGACATGGAGTCGGCTTAACCAGATCTGAACTAATCGAAGTCTGTGAAGATATTATCAATGAAGGCATCGAGCACATTGAGCTACCGGAAGACCTCGATGACGAACAAAGTAGAATCACAGCCCCTGAAATGATTCGTCAAATGCTTCAATCAGAATGGCTCGAAGAACCGAAACGCTCAGATTACCAACGTGTCTACTACCTTGATAGCCGTGCGGAACTACTTCTCGAATGCCTTCGTAGAATGGCATATCCAGAACAAGTAACCTTTACCGACAAACTCCACCTCGTTTGCTCCCGCATTATGGACAAAGAGGCATTTGAAAAACACCCACTTGCGGACCTCGAAGCTTGTACAGACAACCTACGCTATGGGCTACAAGAGCTACGCTCTATCCAACAAGGCATGGCGCGCCTCACCCAACGCCAGCTCCGCTCAGACTCCATCAAAGAAAACCTCCAAGTTCTTTACGATGACTTCTCAGAAAACATTGGCCAAAGAGCCTACAAGTCACTCATCGACTTAGACATCCCAGTGCGCCTGCCAATGGCCAGAGAACAGCTGGCGCAGATCCAAACGAACCCCACGGTCATCGCTAAAATGGAGCTAGAGCTCCAAAAACGTCGTCCTGAACTCAATGAAGACGAAGTTGAAGTACGCGTCCAAAACGCACTTCACGATGCAGCAAGGTTGTTAGACAGTGTTGAACCACAAGCTGAGGCCGTCGACCGAAGGGCTGCAGACTTTGCTAGACGCTCCTTCGCACGATTCCGTTACCTACAGGAAGTCTCCAGTGGACGTAGAGCAGAAGTGCGAGAACTCTTTGAATTGATCAATGAGAAATATGCTGAGTGCAAAATCAACGCCTTACCTGAAGACCTCGATCTACCTGGCCTAAAAATTCCAGCTGTAAGCCTCTTATCCGGCATTGACTCTCTCTTCTCGCCGCGTGTGGTGCGCGCTAAAGGAGAACAAGCACCTCTACAAGATCTCTATGAGGATGATGACTCCTTCTATGCCCTTGAAGAAATGAGTGACAACATCAACTCCTCGCTCACCACACTACGAGCAAACCGCTTCTACCATGAACTCAATGTCACCTCTGATGGGCTTAAGTCTAAGGACATCCCAACGGACGTAGAACAGTGGCTTCTGAATACTATCGGTCTCCTTCTTCACAGCGACACCCTAGAGAGCGAATACGACATCACTACACCTCGTGACGCCATTACCCACGACATACTTCCTGAACCTGACCAGGTCGAAGACATGCTCCTAGACCAATTCACCATTCACCCTAAAGCGCGCTAAAAAAGCCTTTCACCAATCTAACTAAGATCACTATGAACCCGACAACCATAGAAACGGATACGGATCAGTCTTTGTTCAATAACACCATGCGCGAGCGTGATAAACAAATGCTGCAAGATGTAGCACACCGTTTGTTAGCTCACGGTTCATTGCTCAGAGGACGCCCCGCAGAGAGACCCTTGTATGATTGGGCTATCGAACACCAACCATGGTTAGAAGAATGGGCTGCTTTGTTAGGTCTTAAAATTATTATTCAGCGAGATGAACGCCTTATTATGGCCATCCCTGAAGTGCCCTCACTTACCAGAAAACTAAAAAGGGATGAAACGCTCGTAGCCCTCTCCCTGTGGTACGATTACGATGTAGAAGTACGGGAAAATGGTGCTCATGATGTATTCTTCAACTTACGAGAATTTAATGAACAGTTCCAAAGTAAGTTCCCTAGCATGCATCCCCTTTCTCAGTCACGCATGAAAGAAATCTTGCGTCGCTTTGCTCGCTTCAACCTTATTGAAATGGACTGGGAGGATGAATTTAGTGACTCTGTAATTCAAATTCTACCCACCTTACGATTTGCCATCCCATTCCCAGGTATCGAGCAATGGGTCAAAGCAGCAAGCTCCTTCCAAGCTGAAACTGCTGATCCAGATTCTGAATCTGAAGCCAACGTCAACGAAGATGATACAGAGTCCGATGAAACTCCTATCCAGTCTTCTGAAGACAGTAGCACCGCTACCGAAAATGGAGAGGATCAGGTGTTGGAAGAAATCCCCACACAGCCAAAAGAAGAAAAACCAATGCTCGATGACGATGAGGAAGACGAAGAAGTCGGGCTGTTGGATGACGAAGAGGAATAAGAACGCACAATCATTGAAACTATGAGCCGAAAAATCGAACTCACACGCATCCACGCCATCAACTGGTTTGGTTACCAAGACATCTTTGATATCCACGGCAATCTACTCATTGCCGGAGTGACTGGGTCTGGAAAATCCATTCTCATGGATTTGATTCAGCTCGTTCTTATCGGAGACCAAAAGTCGAAGTATAACCAATCAGCCACTGGTAAAGCATCATCACGTACGCTCAAAAGCTACTGCCTAGGTGACACCAAGGACGAAATTGATGGACTCCCGCAGTACATGCGTAACGACGGCGCCACTACCTATGTCGCCCTCGAATTTACTTGGCCTAACAGCGAGAAGGTTGAAACCTGGGGCCTGCGCATAGAATTTGACAGCGCTGCTCAAAACCAACCCTCACGACGTCATGGTTTCATGATCCCCAAACGCTTGGACAAAGCTGACTGGATCGACCAATTCGACTTCCCTCTCGATTGGGCTGGCTTCAGAGATTACGTTTCCGACTGTGAAGGACGAGTTTTCGACACCATGGAGTCATACCGTCGTGAAATGTCTCTCCCAAGCCACCTCAACTACGATCGTGAAACTTTAGACTACCTGCTCCCTGCTGCGATGTCCTTCACATTCCTAGATAACTTTAACAAGTTCTGTAGGAATTACGTTCTTCCACCAGATGAAGTTCGCATTCAAGAAGTAAGAGACTCCTATCACGCCTTCCTCTCCCTTAGGCGCGAACTTACGGCCCTCAGAAGGCAGCTTGAGTTACTTGAATCTATCAGTAAAGACTTCAAAACGAACAAGCAGTCTATCATCGATAAGGACCTCTACGCCGATATCTCTCGAGACCTTAAGTGCGAAGAACTCCGAGAAGTCGTCGAAGAACTCGAGGAAGAAATCAAAGAACTTGAGCAACAAGCCGAGTCCGAAAATAGCCGTGAGTCAGAGCTAGAAAAACTGCTCAAAGACGGTCGCGAAAGACGTGATATCCTTCGAGACGCCCTCAACGAAACCGAGGATGGTAGACTCTTCCTTCACATAAGAGAAGATAACCGAAAGCTTGTTAGCCAAATCAACCAACTCAGAGAAGCTGGACAAACAATCAGTGAAGCTCGGGTGCTCCGTTGTCGCATGATCCGCAACTGGGTCGAAGCGCTTCAACGCACTGGCATCAAACTCCCCCACAGCATTGTCAAAACCGTTGAGAAAGCTCTCAAAGATACAGAAAATTGTGAACTCCACGAACTCACTGAAAAACTCGAAGACCTAGCAGACGCAGTCAGAAATCTACACTACGCGTCTAAAGATGCCGAGAAGCCACTCCGCGAAGAGGTCGAAAAGAAAGTGAACAAATTGCGTGGCCTCTCGGCCCGACTCGAAACACTTGAACGAGGTAAAGTAAGTCAACGCTCAGCGCTGTTAGATTCCGTCAACTCCTCACTGCCTCGGCGTAGAAACGGTGACCCAGCCGCCTTCGCCTTGCGAGAACTCTGCGAGGTGAAAGATGAACGATGGCGTCCGGCTATTGAAATTGCCTTCACACGTAAATTCGCAGTTGTCGTCGAGCCAGAAAACTACCGCTACGCGGAGACGATCTATCGAGAAATGAAAGGTGGAGCCCCCGGTGAGTCATTGATCAACCCAGAACAAGCTCTGGAGCTTAATGCGCGTTGTGAGCCCAACTGCCTCGCAGACCTGATCGAATGTCATGACCCTGTCGCTCAATCCATCGTCAACCACCTCTTTGGCCGACTAATCTGCGTAGAAGATGCTAAAGACCTCACAAAGTATAACGCATCTATCTTACCAGACGGATTCACCTACAGAAGGCCATTTGCGGAACGCCGTGCCCACTACGATAATATCCCATACATCGGTAGCCGAGGGCTGGAACAACAAAAAGTCACACTAGAAAACGAACGTGAACGCGTTCGTAAAGAACTAGAGCGCCTTCAGCCTCTCGCTGAGCTACTTGCTGACTGTGAAAATAACTACCGGAAACAACGTCTCGACAGCCCCAGCCTTGGCGCTCAACTCGCGGACCTTCAACAACTCAAAAGCTGCGAAGATCGACTCCAAGATAATATCGAGAGACTCAAAACCATCGAAGATGGTGGCTTCGAAGAAAAAGAAGCTGAACTTGGCAATCTAGACTACACCCTCTCCAGCTATGAACGTGAACTAAAGAGCCTCAGAAAATCTGAACTCAAACTCGAACTTGGCCGTAGACAAGGCAGCCTCGAAGACTACCAAGAACAACTCGATAAGGCCGATGCAGAACTCACGCGTTTCCGAGCTGAATGCGAGGGACTCGGCGAACACGATGAACGAAGAGAACAACTCTATCAGAACCTAACATCTGAATTCCCTGCGCTCGACCTCGCTGTCTCTCAGGCTACCCGACTTGAGCGTGCCTGTATCGACAGAAGCCACTTCGCCTGGGCTTCAGTCATTGAAACTCGCAAGGAGCTAGCCCGAGAATTCCCAGTTTATAATGAATTCGCACCAGAGGATGAGAAGAATGACGCATGGGAAGAACGCCTTGAGCGCATCGCCCAGAGTGACATCCCAGCCTATGAAGGCAAGGCCGAGCGCGAAGAACGTAACTGGCAAGAGATCTTCCGTAAGCAAGTCCTCGTTAAATTACGTTCCGCCCTCATGAGAGTGGATATCACTCTTAAGCTTCTTAATAAAGAGCTGAAGAAGCCCATTGGTGTACACCTCTATCAGATAAGAAAGAAACGTAACCCAGATTACGCAATCTATCAAAAGCTGGTCGACAATAGTGCCCTCGCTGACGAAGACTCACTATTCTTTGACTCCATCGACGCCGAAACAAAAGAAGAGGTCGAACGCATCTTCGACACGCTCGTTGAAGACCCGAACAATGCTGAAGCCCTCAACTTCCTGGACTACCGTAATTACTACGACTATGACATGTCAGTCCTAGACACACGGGATCCAGATGGACGAGAAACTTCTGTAGATAAACAATCTGGCAAGTTTTCTGGTGGGGAAAACCAATCCCCATACTTTATTGCGATCCTCGCGTGCTACCTCCGTGCCTACCACCGCTATGAACGCCGCGGCAAGGATCCAAGTATCGGCCTCGTTCCTATCGATGAAGCATTCTCAAAACTCTCAGGCGAGCGCATTCGAGACTGTATTGACGCTCTCGCCCAACTTGGCCTCCAAGGCGCTTTCTCAATGTCTTCAGGAAACATCCCTTACGCCATCGATCTCTGTGACCAAACCATGGTCGTATCCAAAAAAGAGACAAAGAAAGGCAGAGTGAACCACATCAGAAACATTGCCGTCTCACTTACACGCAAAGAAGCGTCCGAGAGACTAGTCAAGTAACTCTACACCCCCTACTCATACTCCAATGTGGAAGGTTGCATTGCTCCTTCCACATTTTTTATTGAGCCCCACCTTTCAGAGAGAGATCAACTAACAAAGATCTTTCTTTTCTGTGTAAGAACCGCTATGCCATAGGAATTCATTTTCTTATCCTATGGCTCAAGCATTCACATCACTTGTCTCGGAAGTTAATCACTCATTTCAAGACCTGAAACAAGACAAGTGGAAAGGTCTTCTGGTGATCTATATTGCCTTCACACTTGTTTCAGCCCTCATCCTAACACCTGTTATCAGCATCACCATTCAAGCTGTCGTATCCTTCTCCGGACAAGCTGCCCTCAGTGATACTGAAATAGCTACTTTTCTTCTAACTCCAGCAGGCGCTATCGCTGGAATGTGCATTGCAGCATTCACTCTGATGGTCGCCTTCATCACCTATGCTGGGCTCTTAGTCGCCTGCCACGCCTGCTATCACAATTCCAGCGCCCACCTTCCCGATACTCTCCGAATTATCCTAGCAAAAGGCCCAGACCTGCTAAAGCTAGCCCTGCGTTTCACTATCGCTGTGCTATGTATTGCTCTGCCTTTCCTTATTCTACTAGGTCTCGATTACCTCTATTTTCTTGGTGAGAACGACATTAACTACTATCTCAGTAAACACCCACCTGAGTTTTTCTATGCAATGAGCATTGCCGCTGTATTGCTCATCACAATGGGTGTTTTGTTAGTCAAGCTAGCCATCAGCTGGTTCTACGCGCTCCCCCTCGTACTCTTCGCTAACCATAGTTCGAAAGAAGCTAAAAAACGTAGCACAGAGCTGAGCAAAGGCGAACACCGCACCATTGCCAGCTGGCTAGCCCTTTGGTTATTTGGCACCCCACTCCTGATTTCTTTGCTCAACGCGCCTTTCAACGCTGCAGCACATTTTCTGCTACCTCAGTTCTCTGATAAGCTGGCACTTCTAGCTATCACTCTCGGCTGCACCTTAACGATCACAACTACCATTTCATTCCTAACGAGTTTCTTTGCGATTAGTATTCTGGCGAAACAAAACATAGAGATGTTTGAAAGATGTGGCCTCGATACCACCGTCCCAAGACACTTTGGTGAAAAGAAATTTAAGTTCCCGAAAGGTGAGAAGTTTGTTCTCTCATCCGCTCTAGGCATTCTCATCATTGCTGCAATTGGATGTTACTTCTGGGTGAGTGGCCTACAACAACAAGACCAAGTCCTGATCATTGCACACCGTGGAGCATCTGAGGACGCCCCAGAAAATACAATGGCTGCAATCCAACTCGCCATTGATTCCAAAGCGGATTGGATAGAAATAGATGTGCAAGAAACCGCCGACGGGGAGGTGGTCGTCTTCCACGACTCCGACTTCAAAAGAGTCGGAAATACCAAACTTAATATCTGGGACGCTCAGTCCCAACAACTCCCTGACATAGAAATCGGATCATGGTTCGATCCCCAATTTGCAAACGAAACGACCCCAACACTACGAGAAGTTCTCAACCACTGTAATGGAAAGGCTGGTGTCCTGATAGAACTTAAATACTACGGCCACGACGTGGCTCTTGAAAAAAAAGTCGTCGAAATTGTCGAAGCTACAAAGATGGTCGATCAAGTCATGATTATGTCACTCAAATACGAGGGCATTCAGAAAATTAGAGAACTTCGACCCGACTGGACAGTTGGGCTATTGTCGACTGTCTCACTAGGCGACATCACCAAATTAGATGTAGACTTCCTTGGCCTTAACAACCGAGCCGCCACTCCCCAACTCATCCAACGCGCGCATAATAGTGGCATCGACATCTACGTTTGGACCGTAAATTCCGTGCTCGATATCTCCGCAATGACGAGCCGTGGAGTAGATGGGCTCATCACGGATGCTCCTGCTCGTGCCCATGAAGTACTCCTTCAGCGAGCTGAGCTCCAACCGGGTCAACGATTGCTTCTAGAGCTGGCTCACGTATTTGGCCGTGAAAGTAACGACCTCATCCAGTGACCGCAGTCCTGCTTGACCTCTCACTCCACAACCACTAGCCTCGGCCCAGCAAACTCGCCCTTATAAATAGAGGCGCTCACTATTCATCTATCATGATTGTTAAACCAAAAATTCGCGGCTTCATTTGTACTACGGCACACCCAGATGGCTGTGCTGCTCACGTCCAAGAACAAATTGACTACGTTAAGTCCAAGCCAGCCCTTGATAATGGGCCTAAAAACGTACTCGTGATCGGCTCGTCCACTGGCTACGGCCTCGCTTCTCGAATCGTTCCTGCATTCCAGTCCGGAGCGAACACCCTCGGCATCTTCTTTGAAAAACCTGGTAGTGAAAAACGCCCGGGGTCAGCTGGATGGTACAACTCCGCAGCCTTCGAAAAAGCTGCTACAGCACAAGGGTTGTTTGCTAAGTCACTCAATGGCGATGCCTTCTCAAACGAACTCAAAGAGCAAGCCATTGAAATCATAAAAAATGAAATGGGAGGCAAGATCGACCTCGTTGTCTACTCGCTTGCTTCTCCTCGTCGCACCGACCCTAACACTGGAGAAGTCTACAAATCTGTCCTCAAAACCACCGGTGGTGACTACACGAACAAAACTCTCAATACCGACAAAGGCGAGATTGAAGAAGTCACCATCGGAGCCGCTACTCCGGAAGAGATCGAACACACCATCAAGGTCATGGGTGGCGAAGATTGGGAGTTTTGGATGAACGCATTAGTCGAAGCTGACGTGCTCGACAATGGAGTCAAAACTGTCGCTTATTCCTACATTGGACCAGAGCTTACTTGGCCCATCTACACGGATGGAACCATTGGCCAAGCAAAGAAGGATCTCGAAAAATCCTGCGCAAAAATCAACGCAACTCTCAGTGAAAAATTCGGCGGTGAAGCCTACGTCTCAGTCAACAAAGCTCTCGTTACTCAAGCATCTTCCGCCATCCCTGTTGTCCCACTGTATATCTCCATTCTCTACAAGGAGATGAAAGAGAAAGGGCTTCACGAAGGTTGTATCGAACAAATCGAGCGCCTCTTCTCAGACCGACTCTACTCAGATGACGCCAAACTCGACTCCGATGGACGTATCCGCATTGACGATTGGGAAATGCGCGATGACATCCAATCCACAGTGGCTAACATCTGGCAGACCGTCTCTAACGAAAACTTCTCAACAGTAGCGGACTTCGAAGGTTACCAAGCGGAATTCCTCAAACTCTTCGGGTTTGGCCTCGATGGGGTCAACTACGATGCCGACACAGACCCTGCCACGGCTGTGCCCTCACTCGCCGAGTAGAAACAAGCTAGAATATCATCCGCTAAATAAGCATCCACGCCTCGCCTCAAATTCTCGGCGAGGCGTTTTAGCATCGAGACTGAAGACAAACCCTGATGTATTAAGATATAGCGCATTCCATAACAAGAGTCAGCGAAGTGCTATTCATTAATACTAACAAATATCAATAGTCTCAGTTCAATCACTCAGTACCATGAGTTTCTATTGCCATATCGAAAAGCGTTCCCTCACTGAATCGATCTGATAAGCAATTGGTAGCTCCAGCGTACGGATTCCCAACACAGCTCTCCCTGAATCAGCCTCTAACTATGAAGCTATCCTCTGAAGTTCACCTCTCCTACTGCACTAACATTCACCCAGCTGAAACTTGGGATGAAACATTTTCTGCACTTCAAAAACACACCTTGAAGGTTAGAGATGCAGTCTTCTCTGACTCCAATCTGCATGAGGCAGAGCCCTTTGCCATTGGCCTGCGCCTCTCAGCAAATGCCGCGGAACAGCTGCTTGAAGAAGATCGGCTAGACAACTTCAAGCAATGGCTCGATCAGGAATCTTGTTACGTATACACAATCAATGGATTTCCATACGGAGCGTTTCATGACACTCGTGTTAAAGAACAAGTCTATGCTCCAGATTGGACCACCTCAGATCGCCTCTCCTACACACTCAATCTCTTTAACATCATTGCTGAATTAGCCCCCAGATCGATTGGTGGGTCGGTTTCCACTTTACCCGGTTCATTTAAAGAATTCCAAGCAGACGAGACTCTGATCTTCAAGCACCTCTACGCCTGTGCTCAACACATTGCCCTCCTCTCTGACCAATACGAGAAAGATCTTCATCTTGGACTCGAACCAGAACCTCTCGGACACTTCGAAAACACCCAGGAGTCTATCGACTTTTTCAACCGATTACACCAATGGGCTGCATCCCAGCAACTCCCCACTGACATTCTCACCAAACACCTCGGGCTCAACTACGACACCTGCCACTTTGCCCTCGAGTTCGAGAATTGTTCCGACGCCCTCACTCGCCTCTCAGAAGCCAAGATCCGTATTTCTAAGATCCACCTCTCCAACGCCTTGGCTATCAAAATAAATTCCGTCGCCGACCTTGATCCCCTCTTGCCTTTCGATGAACCGACCTACCTACATCAACTCATTCTCAAAGATGCCAATGGCGCGATCACTCGCTTCAAAGACTTGCCTCTAGCACTCATTCAACTTCAAGCGCACCCACAAGACCTTCTATCCCCTGCAGAGTGCCGAGTTCACTTTCACATCCCACTCTACGATGACCCCGCCCCCCCACTTGGTTCTACCCGCACACATGCGGAAGAAGCACTCACATACCTCGCTGAGCACCCAGAGCTTTGTCCCCACCTAGAAATGGAAACCTACACCTGGGGTGTGCTACCTGACTCGCTTCAAATCCCTATCGAGAAACAACTCAGCAAAGAATACCTCTGGACTCTCACCCATTGGCAGCAAGTGCAACGCTGACACCTACTCTAACAAACTGAGCGCCACACCAGATGAACAAACTTTCCGCCCTACTTGCTACCGGACGCATCTCCAACCTCCCGACAGTCTGGAGTAATATTCTCATCGGCTTCCTCTCAGTCCACGGTGGCGCTCTCCTACTCAGTGCTGGGCCTCCTGACCTTTCCCTCCTTCCCCTCTATCTATTTGCCTGTCTCACGGCTTCCCTTCTCTATGTAGGTGGGTGCTTTCTAGGTGATGCCGTAGACTTGGAATTCGACCTCGCTCACAAACCAGAGCGACCAATCCCCACCGGAGTACTCGAGCGTACCGGCATCTACCAAGCCGCATTTGCAATGCTATCCCTAGGCACCCTGCTGCCAATTGCTTCCGTTTGGTTCACTACCACTGATAGAACGATTCAATTCACACTGACCGCCTGTACCCTAGCTCTGACGGCATCCATCGTTGCCTATTCCTATTGGCACAAAAAATCAGCTTGGGCGGGACTCCCACTCATCGGAGCCTGCCGCTTTTTCCTCATCCTCTTTGCGGCGGCTGCAGCTTGGGCACATGCCCCAGATACTGACCCAATCTCTCCCATGCATGAACTTCTCAATGCCTCCACATCATCTCCCCAGCTGCCTTGGATGACAGCAGCCGTCGTCGGCGTCTACACGATCAGCTTCGCCAGCGTAGCCCGCAGTGAATCTAGTCCCCGCCCCATCACTTGGCGAAAAGCGCTGATAGCCATCATGCTCATGCTCCCACTCATCCCCTTCTTACCTGCACTTCTAGACCACCACGAATCCCTCACCCTTCAAGATGTTTTCCTCGCATACCCTCATGCCATATCCTTTATCACAGCGTTGCTGGTATACTGGGTCTGGATGGGCGCTGCCTTCCTCCAAATTAATAAAAATAAAGGCTCCTTCGTCGCAATGTCCCTCGCGGGCTTTAGCCTCCTTGACGCGACCTCAGCCGGAGCATTTGGTTGGCCCCTATTCTTTGCTACTCTTCTCTTATTTATTGCTGCTCTCACCCTCCAAAAATGGGCCCCAGCCACCTAATACCATTGAGCGAAACGGAATGGACGAATGGTCGGAATGAGCTTGCAGAATATCAAGGCGGAGTGAAGGAGCCCCGCACCCGCGGGACAACTGAATGACAACGATGACATTCTACAAGATAATCCGATTTACTCTAAAATCGCGAAGCGCAAACTTCACAAGACTCAACCACACTCCATTCGTCTATTCCGAGTCGAGAGATGGTATAATCCATCATCGCTATAGGCTAGGATCTGCCCACCTCCCTAAAAAAAGCAAATTTCCAGTTGCAAAATCTCAAACTTCCCCGTAGCTTGCGCCCCCACCAACCAAGAAAGATTTTTATTATGTCCAAGCACTCCAGTCTCAAAGCAAAAGGCAGCGCACAAGGTAAGCGTTCTGTAATGAAGCGTTTCGAGCGCGTTAAGGCTCTCCAAGAGTCAGGTAAATGGAAAGAAGGCCAATCACCAATCGGCCTTCCTAAGACAAAGGTTCAATAAACAACCCTTGGCTTAACCCTTTTTACACCCGCCCGGCACATTCCTTGCCGTGCGGGTTTTCTTTTCTAAACCTCCACTTGCTTGCTAAAGTACGAGCATCACTTCCCTCCTATCCCACGCAGCCCCCACCATTCCATCAGCCTTATCTCGAATCATTCGCGAGCTCCGCGATCACCATTTCACATTCATGAACGGCATCCGCCTCAATAAATATCTCGCATCCTGCGGAATCGGATCGCGTCGCAAATGCGACGAACTTATCAAAAAAGGTGGCGTCATCGTCAACGGCAAGGTCTGCACCGACCTCTCCACCAATGTTACCGAAGATGATTACGTAAAAATTGGAAACTCTCGCGTTCTCCCACGGGAAACTACCACCATCTTGCTAAACAAACCAAAAGGTCTCGTTTGCACCAAAGATGACGAGCTCGAACGTGAAACTATCTACGAGCTCCTCCCCCCAAATCTGCGACACCTTAACCACGTTGGCCGACTTGACCGCGATTCTGAAGGACTCCTCATCATGACCAATGACGGAGACCTCGCTCAAGAACTTTCCCACCCCAAGAAAAAGATCGAGAAAGAATACCTCGTCACCGTCAACCAAGCCTTCAGCAACGAAGTCCTCGACCAATTCCTCAAAGGCATCTGGACCGGCGAATCCAAAGCATACGCCAAAGCCGTCAAGCGACTCTCACCGAGACGTTTCCTCATCACCCTCGAAACTGGCCTCAAGCGACAAATCCGCATGATGTGCAAAGCTGCACACCTCAATGTCGTCAAACTCGTCCGTATCCGTATCGGACTCGTGACTGGTGGCGGCCTCGAACCTGGAAGATTCTCCGAGCTCGACGCTCACGATATCGAACTGCTTCAGCGCAACCCCAAGCCTGACCGCTCATACCGTACGCGAACCGATGTCAAAGCTACAAAGAAGTTAGCTAAGAAAAAAACCGCGAAAAAACGCGCCCCTAAGACTACCCAGCGCTCCAGTAAATCCTACAAACGACGCCGCTAAACACTCTTATGGCCAGATCCTAATACCATTGCGTCAATCAGAATGGACGCATGGCCAGAATGAGCTTGCAGAATATCAAGGCGGAGTGAAGGAGTCCCGCACCCGCGGAACCACTGAATCCCAACGATCATATTATCTAAGATCATCCGATCTGCTCAAAAAACACGTGGCGCAAGTTTCAAAAGACTTAACCACACTCCATCCGTCTATTCCGAGTCGAGAGATGGGATAACATCCATTTACTCCAGCCCATAGCTCGTTCCTCACGAATCCAAATCCCCCCACTCACGACCAAAGCTCACAGCTCACCTGTGAGCTTTTTTCTTTCCTCTACCACAACCAATCACATTTCCTAAATGACAATCGGATTTGTTTCATCCACCCATACAGACGTATGAAATTTCTCGAATTCATCATTGTCATGAGCTGAATCGCATTGCTAGATTTTGCCCCACTATCACTACCTAAACCACCCAGTGATGCCCAATCTTATGAGCAAGAAGCAAACTCTCGTAATCGACGAAAATACGGAAATCAAACCCTCCAAAGAATTTTCCAAACAAGCACGAGTCTCAAGCATGGCGCAGTACAAGCGCATGCACAAAGAATCTATCGAAAAGCCGCACATCTTCTGGGCGCGCGAAGCCAAAGACCTCAAGTGGCAAAAGAAGTGGGACAAAGTCCTCGACTGGAAAGCCCCATACGCAGAATGGTTCAAAGGCGCCAAACTGAATGTCTGTGAGAATGCTGTCGACCGCCATGTCGAAGAAGGGCGCGGTAACAAAGCAGCTATCATCTGGGAAGGTGAACCAGGTGACAAGCGCATCCTTACCTATCAGCAGCTCCAACGTGAAGTCTGCCGCATGGCCAATGTCCTCATCGCACGTGGCGTCAAATCCAAGGACCGTGTCCTCATCTACATGCCAATGGTCCCTGAAGCTACCATCGCCATGCTCGCTTGTGCGCGTATCGGTGCGGTTCACTCCATTGTCTTCGGTGGCTTCTCATCCGAATCTATCAAAGACCGCCTCGAGGACTCTAAAGCTGTCGCCGTCATCACAGCAGACGGATCTTGGCGTCGTGGTGGTGTGGTGCCACTCAAAGAAAATATGGACGAAGCCCTCAAAGGCAACGACACAGTCAAGTCCGTCATCGTCCTCAAACGCTGCGAGAACGAAATCAAAATGAAGAAAGGCCGTGACTACTGGTGGCATGAAGAAACTGCCAAAGTCCCAGCCACCCACAAAGCGAAGGGCTTCAGCGCCGAGCACCCACTCTTCATTCTCTACACTTCAGGCTCCACTGGTAAGCCAAAAGGTATCCTCCATACTTCTGGTGGCTACATGGTCGGCACATACACGACCTGCAAGTACATCTTCGACATGAAAGAAGATGACGTCTACTGGTGCACCGCTGATGTCGGTTGGATCACAGGCCATTCCTACATCACCTACGGTCCACTCCTCAACGGCGTCACTCAGGTAATGTACGAAGGTGGACCAAATTACCCTGATTGGGGCCGCTTCTGGAGCATCATCGAAGAATACGGTGTAACGATCTTCTACACCGCCCCGACTGCCATCCGCGCATTCATCAAAGCAGGTGATAAGTTTGTCGATAAATACGACCTCTCCTCGCTACGCCTACTCGGTACTGTCGGTGAACCCATCAACCCAGCCGCTTGGGCATGGTACTATGAAAAAATTGGTGGAGGCCGTTGCCCAATCGTAGACACCTGGTGGCAAACCGAAACGGGAGCCGCAATGATTTCACCACTCCCAGGCTGCACCCCTATCAAGCCCGGCACCGCCACACTTCCATTCTTTGGCGTCGATGTCGCTATCCTTGATGAAGATGGCAAAGAATGTAAAGCTGACCAACCGGGACGCCTCGTCATCCGCAAACCTTGGCCATCCATGTTGCGTACGATCTACGGCGACAAGAAGCGCTACAGAGACACCTACTGGAGTGACTACGATGGCATGTACACCGCTGGTGATGGTGCCCGTAAGGATAAAAAAGGAAATATCTACATTGTCGGTCGCTTAGATGACGTTCTCAATGTCTCTGGCCACAGACTCGGTACCGCAGAAATCGAATCCGCATTGGTAGCCCACAAGGCAGTTGCTGAAGCTGCTGTCGTTGGTAAACCTCACGACATCAAAGGCCAGGCAGTCGTCTGCTTTGTCACTCTCAAAGGTGGCGTCAAAGAAACTGACAAGCTTAAGACCGAACTGCGTAACCACATCGGTAAAGTCATCGGAGCAATCGCAAAACCTGACGAAATCCACTTCGCCCCAGGTCTTCCTAAGACGCGTTCCGGCAAAATCATGCGCCGCCTCCTCAAGGAGCTCGTTGCCACAGGAAAAATTACCGGCAACGTCACGACCCTCGAAGACACCAAGGTCATCGACGCCCTTCAAGCGAGCATCGCCGGCACAGCCAAATAAGGCATTTAGAATTTGCACATTCTCTACTACGGCGACCAGTTCTCTGGTTGCCGTTTTTTCATCCCACCTAGTGAAAATAAAAGCTGAGCGCCGTCCGAAACTACCACTTCGTGATTCAAAAAGAGTCAAATGACGGGGCAATTTGCTCAGAAATCAAGGCACGATCAAGCAGTCCCGAACGCGCGAGATGACTAAACAGAAATGCTGATTGATAAACAAAGAGCCCGACCCTACGTTTCTCTCGCTCAACGCAATCCAAGCCATCATGCAATCACCGCGATACATCATCAACCTCGCAGCCTTGCGCCATAACCTAGAGCTACTACGTGACCTAAAACAAGAGGCCTCATGCCATATTGTTCTCGCGCTGAAAGGGTTTGCCCTCTGGAAATGCTTCCCACTGATATCGGAATACCTTGATGGATGCTGCGCTAGTGGACTCTGGGAGGCTAAACTCTCCCACGACAAAATGGGCCTCCACACCCTCACCTATTCACCCGCCTATAAAGATTCCGAGCTCAAAGATTTGTTAGAAATCTCCCACCACCTCGATTTCAACTCACCGAGCCAATGGCTGCGCTACCGCGAAACCGTCACCAGCCACCCTCGCTTCCAATCAGGCAAACTCAAATGTGGCATCCGCATCAACCCAGAGCACTCAACAGGATCCACGCCCATCTATGACCCCTGCGCCTCAGGCTCACGCCTCGGGACCACTGCCGAACAACTTAAACACCTCGACCTCAACGGAATCACCGGCTTCCATTTCCACACCCTCTGTGAACAGTACACCCATGACTTGGCATCCACGCTTGAAGCCATCGATGACAAGTTTGGAGACTACCTTCGGCACCCAGAAATCACCTGGCTAAACATGGGCGGCGGCCACTGGATCACTAAACCAGACTACGACAGAGCACACCTCATCGAGCTGATCAAAGCGACCCAACAAAGGTACCAACTTCAAGAAATCTGGCTCGAACCAGGAGAAGCGATCGCTATTCATTCTGGTGTCCTCGAGGCGAACGTCGTCGATATCGTCCACAACGCGGGTCACCAAATTGCCATCCTAGATGTCTCTGCCACGTGCCATATGCCTGATGTCCTTGAAATGCCCTACCGCCCAGACGTCTTCGGACCAAACGGGGCACCAGCCAATACGGATGGCGACCACCTCTACCGACTCGCTGGCCCCAGCTGCCTCGCAGGTGACGTCATTGGCGACTATGCTTTCCATGCCCCCCTAAAAGTAGGTGACACTCTCACCTTCGATGACATGGCTCACTACACCATGGTCAAAACAACCACTTTCAACGGCGTTCCCCACCCAGATATCGTCCTCAAACACGAGGACGGCACACTCGAAACGGTAAGACAATTTACTTATTCTGATTTCCGAGATCGCCTTTCCTAACTACCTCACACTTACCCACCCAGACCTTTTCATAACGCGTCACAGGCATCCTATCGCCATTATACAAGCGCACCGTTGTCTGGTAATACCATTGAGCGAAACGGAATGGACGAATGGTCGGAATGAGCTTGCAGAATATCAAGGCGGAGTGAAGGAGCCCCGCACGCGCGGGACAACTGAATGACAACGATGACATTCTGTAAGATAATCCGATTTACTCTAAAATCGCGAAGCGCAAACTTCACCAGACTCAATCACACTCCATTCGTCTATTCCGAGTCGAGAGATGGTATTAGGTCGATACTCCCAAACCCCAAGACCAGCATTCTGAGGCACTTCCTCACTCCCGCCCCGCCAGCTACTGCAGCTAGCTAAAAAACTTGTTCCCACTGCGACCATTACCCAGACAACACGCATGCCTCCCATCCTGCAGTTGTCCTATCAAGCTTGCAATGCGCATTTTCCGCTCCATCCCTTCTCCAAGTCCTCACCCACTTTCTTCCTCGATGAACCATCAAAAAAAATGTGCTCATTTAGAGTACAAATCTCAGTTCTTTCGCTAAAGACCCACCTTGCTTTCCCACTCGCCAAGGACATACTTCGCCCCAAGAAAACTAGACTGCAACTATGACTCTATTCCATAAAACGACGCCTTTGGCTGCCTCTCTAGGCCTCCTCTTATGCCCTACTCTGGCACAGGCTGAATCAACGACACCTGTCGCAAAAGGTGAAACACAACAGCAACTCTCCATTATCAGCACCACCAAAGTGAGCCCCACACGGGTTGACATCACACTCTCACAAAACCGTAAGCTCTCCGTCGACTTCTACAGCAACGAGATCTTTCGACTCTTCCGTGACGACCAAGGCGGCGACTTGCGCAGCCCTGAGGCCAAACCACCAGCGCAAATTCTCGTCGACCACCCACGTGCTGACCTCACCTCCCTCACACTCACCAACACCGAGGAGACAGTCACTATCGCCACTGACGCCATCCGCCTCGAACTCGATAGAGCCACCAGCCTGATGAAGCTCGTCCGCCTCAGCGACAATAAAGTCATCATGAACCAGCTAGAGGCTCTCACCCTCAGCGATAAACAGGTAAGCCTCACCCTCGAAGAACAAAATGAAGAGTACTTCTTCGGCGGGGGTGTCCAAAACGGCCGCTTCTCACACAAAGGAAAAATCATCGCCATCGAAAACCAAAATAGCTGGACGGATGGCGGCGTCGCTTCCCCCAATCCCTACTTCTGGTCCACACGTGGCTACGGTATCATGTGGCATACCTTCAAAAAAGGACGCTATGACTTCGGAGCTACCGATCAAGGGAAAGTCGCCCTGACGCACGATACCAATTACCTCGACCTCTTCATCATGGCTGGTGAATCCCCAAGCGACCTCCTCGGTCGCTACTTCCAGCTCACCGGAAAGCCCATCCTGCTTCCTAAATTTGGCTTCTACCTCGGCCACCTCAATGCTTACAACCGTGACTTCTGGAAAGAAGATGAAAAAGGCATCCTCTTCGAAGATGGCAAACGCTACAAAGAAAGCCAAAAAGATAACGGCGGTATCAAAGAAACTCTCAATGGAGAAAAGGACAATTACCAGTTCTCTGCACGCGCCGTGATCGACCGCTACAATGATGCCGACATGCCTCTCGGCTGGCTCTTACCCAACGACGGCTATGGCGCTGGCTACGGCCAAACCGATAGCCTCGACGGGAATATTCAAAACCTCCGCGAACTTGGTGACTACGCCCGTGAGCGCGGGGTTGAGATCGGTCTCTGGACACAATCTGACCTCCACCCAAAAGAGGGCGTCGAACCACTCCTCCAGCGTGACATTGTAAAAGAAGTCCGTGACGCGGGTGTCCGCGTTCTGAAAACCGACGTCGCTTGGGTCGGCCCAGGCTATTCCTTCGGCCTTAACGGTATCGCAGATGCTGCTAATATCATCGCAAAAGAAGGTGACGATGCCCGCCCATTCATTATCACCCTCGATGGCTGGGCTGGCACCCAACGTTATGGCGGCGTCTGGACTGGTGACCAAACTGGTGGCAAGTGGGAATACATCCGCTTCCACATCCCAACCTACCTCGGTGCAGGGCTCTCAGGTATGTCTAATATCTGCTCAGATATGGATGGCATCTTCGGGGGTAAAAATCCCATCATCAATGCCCGTGACTACCAATGGAAAACATTCACGTCGATGGAACTGAACATGGATGGCTGGGGAGCTAACCCCAAATACCCACAAGCACTCGGTGAACCCGCTACCTCAATCAACCGTTGGTACCTCAAACTAAAAGCTGAACTTATGCCATACAGCTACAGCATTGCTCGTGAAGCTGTAGATGGACTCCCCATGGTGCGCGCTATGTTCCTAGCAGAACCTAATAGCTACACCCTAGGCGCTGCAACTCAGTATCAGTTCCTCTACGGACCATCCTTCCTTGTTGCCCCAATCTATCAGGACACTCGTATGGAGGAAAACGGTGATGACATCCGTAACAACATCTACCTTCCCCAAGGCCTATGGGCGGATTACTTCACTGGTCAAGTCTACGAAGGCGGCCGAATCATCAATGAACTCGAAAGCCCACTCTGGAAACTCCCAGTCTTCGTCAAGTTAGGTGCCATCATCCCTAAGGCAAATCCACATAACAACGTCGCAGAACTCGATAGCTCCCGACGTATCTACGAATTCTATCCACACGGAGAAAGCTCATTCACCGAGTATGATGATGACGGCCGCAGCAATGCCTACACCAAAGGAGAAGGTGTCCACACGCTCATCCAATCCAAACTTGAAGGCAAGCTCGCGACTATCAATATCAAGCCAACAAAAGGTAAATTCAAAGGCTTCGACCCACTCAAATCCACTGAGCTACAAATCAACCTAACAAGTAAGCCGAAAACTGTTACAGCAAAGCTCAACGCGAAAGACGTCCAGCTCAAAGAAGTAAAGGACCTTCAAGCCTTCACGAATGGCGATAATGTCTACTTCTACGAAGCTGCGCCAAATCTAAACCAATTCGCCACTCCTGAGAGTGAACTCGCCAAAGTTCAGGCGATTAAGAACCCAGTGCTGCATGTCAAACTAGCAAAAGCAGATACGACAAAGACCGAGATCTCGGTCACTGTCGACGGCTTCTCTTTCAATACAGCATCACACCTCCTCGCGAGCTCTGGGTCCCTGGCCACTCCAAAGGCTACCGTCACTGAGGAAAACACCCAGCCTTACTCACTTACCCCTAGCTGGGAGAAAGTCGCTAATGCTGATTACTATGAGATCGAATTCGATGGTATGAACTACTCAACGATCCAATCCAATTCTTTCCTCATCGAAGACCTTCAGCCCAAAACCCAATACGCACTCAAGGTGCGGGCTATCAACCGCGACGGCTCATCAAGCTGGCAAGAAATCACCGCCACGACTAAGGCCAACCCATACCAATATGCACTAAAAGATGTGCTCGTCGAATCCACCGTGCCCGACCAAGGGAAGTCGAAAATCCAAAACCTCTTCGACCATGACCTCAAATCTGGTTGGCACACCAAATGGGGACAAAAAGCCGTGCCGTTCGAATTCGTGGTCGACTTCCAGTCCGTCAATACCCTCGAAAAATTACAGTACATCCCGCGTGATGACGCAGGCAATGGTACCATCACTAAAGGCTCCATCTCATACAGCCTAGACGGCCAATCATGGACCAAGGCGACTGATATCAATTGGGAACCAAACGCGGACCTTAAAGAGTTTGTCTTTGAGAACCCCGTCACCGCCGCATACCTCCGTGTGGAAGTTACAGAAGCAAAAGGAAACTTCGGCTCTGGCTCAGAATTCTTTATCTTCAAAGTCCCAGGATCCGCCTCCTATATCCCAGGTGACATCAATGAAGATAAGAAAATTGATAACAATGACCTCACCTCCTACGATAACTACACAGGTCTGCGCAAAGGTGACTCAGACTTCGATGGCTATATCATCAAAGGTGACGTAAATAAAAACGGTCTCATCGACGCACTAGATATCTCACATGTAGCAACAAAGCTAGACGGTGGGATCAATAGAAAAGCGAAAAGCGAGCCACTCTCCGGTACCGTTGAGCTGAAGGCGAACAAGAAGAACTTTAAAGCCGGCGAAACAGTCGAAATCACCGTCACGGGTTCAGACCTTGTGTCAGTCAATGCTCTCAGCTTCGCCCTCCCATACGATCCAAAACAATACGAGTTCGTGAGCCTCACCCCTGCCGGTATGGAGAAAATGAAAGAGTTCACTAAAAATAGAACGCATACCAATGGAAGCAGAGCACTCTACCCAACCTTCGTTAATATTGGTGAAGCTCCAAAACTTAATGGCAGCAAAACGCTCTTCACTATCAAGCTAAAGGCAAAACAAGATCTCACATACGATCTCAAAGCCATCGACGGATTCCTTGTCGATCCAAAGCTACGCTTCAAGCAATTCTAAAAGCCGACTACCCCCCAAGTATCCTTCTCAGGAGCACGCCACCTCTATGGCGTGCTCTTTTCTTTTCACCCAGCCAACCACACTGTGCCATCTTCTCGTTTTTTATCGCCAGAACAGGCTGATGCATGCTTTCTAGAATCATGACTGTCACTCATTCCGTCACTGACCTCCCCACTGCTACTGGCACCATGCGCTGTAAAGTAGTTCGCCCAACTCTCGAGGGCGCATTCCCTACTGTCATTTTTTATTCAGAGATTTTCCAGATCACCGAACCCATCGCACGAACCGCAGCCTTCCTCGCAGGTCACGGCTATGTCGTCATCGTCCCTGAAGTCTTCCATGAACTTAACACAATCGGCACCGTATTGGCCTACGATGACTCCGGTAAGGAAAAAGGAAATGCTGATAAATTTACCAAGCCCTTGACCGACCACGACTCAGACACGCAAGCCATCGTTCGCTGGGTCGATCAACAATCCTTCTGCAATGGCTCCCTCGGTTCTTTCGGTGTCTGCCTCGGAGGCCATCTCGCCTGTAGAGCCGCATTACACCCTCGCGTGCAAGCAGCCTCTTGCCTCTACGCCACTGATATCCATTCCTCCACAATGCCAGCTGGTGACAAACCACAAACCATTGACCAACTGTCTGACATTGCAGGTGAAATCATGTTCGTCTGGGGGCGCCAAGACCCACACGTCCCACTCGTTGGCAGAGTACACCTCTACTCACAACTCAATCAGTCCGATACGCATTACACCTGGCACGAACTCAATGGCCAACATGCTTTCATTCGTGATGAAGGTGAACGTTACGACCCTGAGCTCGCCTCACTCTGCCAACGTCTCACTCTAGACCTCTTTCATCGCACATTGCGCTAACCCTACATCAAAGGCGTATCAAACTTCTTCAACACGATGTGTAACAATAAAAATAAAACCATCGTGCCGGCACAATACGCCCCCATCACCCAACCAAAGTGCACCCCCTTCTTTAACATCCAAGGAATCACCAAAAACATAGGCAAGGTCGGCAAAACATACCAAAACGTGTACCAAGCATGATTGCCAATCTTGTCTACCTGCTCCTGCCCTTTCAATTCTACAAACATCCAGATCATCGCTAAACTCGTCACCACGGGTAGAGCTGCAATTAATGCACCTAACTTATCACTGCGTTTAGCAAACTCTGAGACCAACACCACTACTGCTGCCGTTATCAAATATTTTAAAACTATGGGCACAGCGCCAGTCTAAGACCAATATTCTGAGATTCAAGATTTGATAAATCCCCAGCCATCCCTTATGCAATGGTAACTCTATGAAATGGCTTCCACTTCTCACCTTGTTCTCATGCTCGCTCGTCGCCTGCTCTAACACACAAACTGTCAGCGCTCATAAAACCAGCACCACCTCCAAACTCACCACCCAACAAAAAGAAAAAATTGGGAAGAAAATTTGGAAAAATGAGTGCGCAGGAACCGTCGACGGACTCACCACTTGGAATAAAGGTGAAGAATTCCCATCCATGGGCATTGGCCACTTCATCTGGTACCCAAAAGGCTTCAATGGCCGCTGGACTGAGTCATTCCCTGACTTCATTCGCTTCGCTCAGGCTTCTGGAAGAAAAGATATCCCCAACTGGCTGCTCAACACCCCAGACTGCCCCTGGAATTCACGAGCCGAGTTCCAAGCCGACTTCCGAGGCCCTAAACTCACAAGCCTCAGAAAATTCCTCTCCAACAGTGTCGCCCTCCAAACCGATTTTATCATCCAAAAATCACAAGCAGCTCTCCCCAAAATGCTGAATGCTGCCCCCGCATCCGATCGAGCACGAATCCAAAATAATTACCAACTTGTTTCTAGCACCACTAACGGAAGCTACGCCCTTATCGATTACGTAAACTTCAAAGGTGAAGGCATTAACCCCAGAGAACGCTACAAGGGACAAGGATGGGGACTACTTCAAGTACTCTCTAACATGCGTCCCAGCAAAGGAGGACAAGACTCAGCCCGCGCCTTCGCCGACAGCGCAAAGTTCACTCTCGACCAACGAATCAAAAACTCCCCACCAGCTCGTGGCGAAAAACGTTGGCGTGCAGGTTGGCATAACCGCTGCGAGACATACGCCCAGCCATTCTAATGATTCCTCAGCACCCTCTGCATCAGTATCATTTCCCACTCCCACTTGGTGAATCACGCTTCTTCACTAGCCGAGGCATCAGACCGCACAGCTATGCCTGACTCCATGATGACCGAGATGGGCTGAGCTAAAACAATAAACCTTACAAAGCAGTGCAGGCTGTGGGCCTAACAATTGCCCACTCAGTCCACCTACCCCTCAGGGGTCAACTCACTGATGGCCTGCATGATTCTATCAGAAATCTTCTGATACCCATCTTTGCCTCGGTATTCCTTGAGTTCCTCCTTCGTAAAGTGAATCGGGTCACCAATAACCACATCGATTTGATGCCGCTTCAACTTGCCCGATCCACGCGGGAGTGCATCAAAGGCTCCAAAGATTCGCATCGGCTGCACCGTCGCTTGAGCTTTGGCCACAATGAGCCCTACCCCTGGCAAACCTGGATTCAGACCACCGTGGAGAGTCCTCTCCCCCTCGGGAAACATCACCACCTTCTTGCCTGATTTAAGAGCCTTAATGATATTCTTCAACCCAGTCATGTCTGGGTTTTCTTGATCGATTGGAATCGCATCCCACTTCGTATAGAGCCACTTAAAGAATCCTTTAAACAACGTCTTACGAGCCAAATAGGTCACATTCAAAGGATGGGAAATCCCAATCAATGGTGGATCGAGAAAACTCTCATGGTTCGCACACATTAATACTCCCCCATCGCGTACAAGCTTGTGTTCGTTAATCACTCTTCGGTTGAAGAATGCCTTACCTGCACTCTTGAAAAAGATATAGCCAATCCAATAGACCGTCTTCATACTCTATGCTTTTGCTAAAATTTC
The DNA here is from genome assembly GCF_042683245.1 of Rubritalea tangerina. Taxonomy (NCBI): domain Bacteria; kingdom Pseudomonadati; phylum Verrucomicrobiota; class Verrucomicrobiia; order Verrucomicrobiales; family Rubritaleaceae; genus Rubritalea; species Rubritalea tangerina. Next base: position 102,229 of record NZ_JBHUJB010000005.1, on the reverse strand, counting down.
TTGTGGCGCTCCTCGTTCCTTCAGCACCTCTAACGCTGCCTCTACCACTTCCTCAATCCCCATTTCACTGCTGTCAATCACGACCGCACCCTCAGCTACCACCAGAGGAGAACTCTTACGATTACTATCCTCTTTGTCGCGCGCCGCTGGATCATCAATAATTCCCTCAGCTTCCCGACGCTTCCTTCGCACCTCTTCAGATGCATCAATGTACATTTTAAATGGGGTATGAGGAAATACCACCGATCCAATGTCGCGGCCTTCCATCACCACAGAACCTAACTGGAGGTACTCACGCTGCATCCGAACCAATAAGTCGCGGACCTCAGGAATCGCTGCTACTTTCGAAACCCGGCCATTCACTGCATCTTGTCTAAGTTCCTCACCAGGATCCACGCCATCCACTAATACCGTAGACAGGTTGTTCTCAACTCCACAGCGAAATTCCACTTCACCGAGCATCTTAACCACATCACTCGCTTCAGCTGGGTTCACCCCTTTTTGTATCGTTGCCCATGCCACAGCCCGGTACATAGCACCAGTATTCACCATAATCAGCCCCAAGCGCTTCGCAAGCGTCTTCGCTACTGTACTCTTGCCCGATGCAGCCGGACCATCAATCGCCACCGCTATATGTTCTGCACACATTGTCTTCAATATCTTCAATTCTCACCCCTATCGCTCGCTAACACTTTCCAATCTCTCAAAGAAATCTGGAAAAGTCTTCGCCGTACACCCTGGATCATTAATCGTCACACCACACTCAGGGTCCAATGCAACTAAGGAAAAACACATCGCAATCCGATGGTCGTCATAGGTGTCAATCGCTGCATGCTGAATCTGCGCTGGCGGTGTCACCTCTATGAAATCTTCACCCTCGACTACCTCAGCACCCACTTTACGTAATTCCGTGGCCATCGCAAACAAGCGATCAGTTTCTTTCACCCGCCAATTATAAATGTTTCGAATCGCTGTCGTTCCCTCGGCAAACAACGCCGCCGTCGCAATAGTCATCGCAGCATCCGGAATGTGATTCATATCTTGGTCTACAGCTTTCAGAACACTCCCTTCCACAATCAAATATTCATCGTACCACTCCACCTTCGCCCCCATATCTTCGAGCACCTTCGCAAAGGCTACATCGCCTTGAACACTCTTCTTCCCAATCCCCGTCACCTTGATGCGACCACCTTTGATCGCTCCAGCTGCCAAGAAATACGATGCCGAAGAAGCATCCCCCTCCACCATAAACTTACCAGGTGATCGGTACTTCTGGCCGGACTTCACCACAAAACTCTTATAATCCTGGTTGTCTACCTCTACTCCAAATTGCGACATAATTGAGGTCGTGATGTCGATGTAGGGCTTGGAAACCAAATCACCTACAATCTCAATCTCCATGTCGCTCTCAGCATAAGGGGCTGACATCAATAACGCCGTCAAAAATTGGCTAGAGATCGTGCCATCAATCTTGACCTTCCCACCCTTAAGCCCATTCGCCTTGATCAACAATGGTGGATAACCCTCGTTCTTCAAGTACGTGATGTCACATCCCATCGAGTGAAGTGCATCCACTAAATCGCCAATCGGACGCTCTTCCATCCGCTCAATCCCAGTCAATGTAAACTCACCCCGACCTAAAGTCATCGCTCCCGCCAACGAACGCATCGCTGTTCCTGCATTGCCTAAAAATAACTCCAGCGTCTCTCCTGACCCTAATGGACGCCCTAAACCTTTCATCACACACCTTGTCCCCTCATCCTTTAACTCATACTCTACCCCCAATGCTGATAATGCCTCTAACATGCGTTGCACGTCATCGCTGTCCAACAAATTGGTGATTTCTGTAGTACCTTCCGCTAAGGCTGCTAACAAAAGAGCTCTGTTAGAAAGACTCTTTGAGCCTGGCATGTTGACCTCGCCATTGATGCGATTGATCGGGTCTAGTGTGATGGATTCCATGATCTTGCTGATAAAAATAAAATTAAATAAGTGAGCGTCTCTCCTTTGCCTCATCTAAATAGGCATACATTTTCTCTCGGTCCTCTTTCTCCAACCAGTCCATGAGTTGAACCAAGTCCGCAATGCTCTCACGCATAGAACGCTGTAATGCATCTCGATTCTCCATAAGGATCTCCGTCCATAATCCCGGGTCGCCACCAGCCACACGGGTCGTGTCGCGCATCCCCCCACCACAAAGCTCTGCAATGTCCTCATAAGCCAAACCTACCGTTGCTCCAACTGAGGCCAAAATATGAGGGAAGTGACTCACACGAGCCACCGCATAATCGTGGTCCTCAGCACTCATCCTACGAGTCTTACAACCCAACTTCTGCCAGAAGTTCTCTAACTCAAGCACCTTTTCTTCAGCAACCCCTGACTCATTAGTTACCAAACAAGTAGCTCCATCTACTAAATCAACCTTCGCAGCCTCCATCCCAGTCTTCTCAGAACCAGCCATCGGATGACTTCCTATGAATTCAATACAAGTTCCCTCAAGCAATGGCCCAATCTCGTGATGCGGCAAACGCTTCACACTTCCCACATCAGTCAGGATCATCGGTCTCTCCCCACCCATTGCCACCATTTTCTCCACCAATACCTTCATCACCCCCACCGGTGTTGCCAAAATACACAAATCCGTCCCAGTTACCGCCTCCTCCAGAGACGTCGTCACCAGCTCAATCCCCATTTCCTTAGCGCACTCCAGTGGCGCCTCACGCCGCCCCCATAAAACGAGCTCGCACTCTGGCATAAGCTTCTGCACAGCCAGTGCTATTGAGCCCCCGAGCAGGCCAGGTCCAAGAATGGAAACGCGTTTGATCATTGCGCACCGATATAAAAAGCGCCGAGCCTAATTTGCAAGGCTCGGCGCACTAAAAATTGATTTACTCTTCTCTACGGCTTAAGGCACACGGAATTTGTGTGTCTTGTCGCTGTCATAGGGGTCACGTACCAACGTTCCTGACGGAATACCACGCACATCCACTTGGTTCTTTGTGTAAGGATTGAAAACAAAACCTTGCTTACCTGGAACCTTGCTCGCATACGGATAAGTCGTTGGTCCAGCCGGCGCGCCTGTTCCACCTGTCATGTTCGGATCAGTTGTCGGTAACTGGCCGTTAGCCGGATCTGATGGCAATCCGTTGTTCTCCAATCGCTGACGCGCTTCTTCAAGCTGTCTCTGACCTTCGTCATTAATCACTGTCTCATCCTTTGGTGCCGGCGGAGCTACAGGCTGGTTTGGCTTTTGCGGTTCGTAGGGCGGGTAGTAACAAGAGGTCATAAGACCACTGATGACTACAGAGAGCAGAGCGAAAATAGAAATTTTCATAATGGCTAGGCTTGTTTGATCAGAGTAGTTTGTTGGACAACAGCATAAACTGTTAAGCTGCAAAAGCAGCACTGAACCCAGTTTTGCCCCAAGCTTAGATAAAGTCAAGCAGTCGCGTGCAAAAAACTTAGCCATTTTCTCCACTTCTATAGGACTTGCACTCACCATGCGCTTCCCTTTTACTCCTATTCTCTACGCTATCCCACAACACATCATGCCAGACTATCAGCTCCTTCTAGCAGAAATCGATTGCTTCATTAGAAGCCCACATCGCTCCCAGCATGATTTTGATTCCCTCGCACTGCTACTACATGGCTACCAAAAAGCCAACAATCCAAACTACGCAGCGCTCTGCCATCAAAGCAAAGCCCATGCCCACAACGACATCCCAGCACTCACAACCGATGCCTTTAAATTCCATTCTCCTCCCAGCTGCCTCACCGACAAGCAGATCGCTACAACATTCATGACCTCCGGAACCACCGGTGAAATGCGTGGAAAGCACCACTTCCGAGACACCACTCTCTACGAAACCTCCATCATAGAATGTTGGAAAAACCTCAAACTCCCAAAAATCAACACACTCCTCATTCTCACCCCCACTCCCCATGAAGCGCCGCATTCTTCGCTCGCACACATGATGGAAACTCTGCGCACCCACCTAAGTCCCAGCGCAAACTACCTCATAAACCAAGACACCATCTACCTTCAACTTCTGAAAGATACCGTCGCTTCCGGCAAACCAGTAACCCTGCTTGGTACTGCCCTCGCCTTCCTCAACCTCTTCGAACAACTCGACCAGCCACTCTCCCTCCCACCTGGCTCTTGGGCAATGGAAACAGGCGGCTACAAAGGTAGTGGCCGAGATCTCAACAAACAAAACCTCTATCAACAATTCCAATCATTTCTCTCCCTCCCCCCCGACTCGATTTGGAACGAATATTCCATGACTGAGCTCAGTTCACAGTTTTACACCCACGGCCTCGACCGCCCTCACAATGCCCCCCATTGGACCAAAATCTCAGTCATCGACCCCGAAACCGACCTGCCTGTGAACCCCGGAGACTCCGGCTACCTCGTCATCCACGACCTTGCTAATATTGATTCGGTTGCCAAAATCCGCACCCAAGACATAGCCATCTATCACGACGAAAGAACCTTCACTCTAATCGGTCGTGACCCCTCAGCCCTCCCTCGAGGTTGCTCACGCTCGATCGATGAAGCTCTGAATGCTAGTGAGTAATTCTCTTTACCTAGCCACTATCCTAGCATACCTCTCTCTGCGTCCATCTATGCACCCATACGAAAACATTCCTCTCAATGTCGCAGGCTACCTTGTTGCAGCCTGGCTGATCCTCTCCCATGTCTGGATGTTAGTGAAGACTGATGATGCTATCGAATTCCTCAAAAAGTTCCCTCGCAACCATCTCGCTGGAGCAATTCTCATGGCCATTGGTATGTTTTGGTTTTGGCTTCTCATCGTCCCCTTCAAGTCCCCCATCGGTATGGACCTCGGCGAATTTAACGGTGCCAAAAATATTCTCCTCCTCGCAGTCCCTGTGGTTGCTTACCTTATGATCACCAGTGTCAAAGAATTCTTGGCTGTCCGCGGCCTCGGCGTCGTATGCCTTATGGCTGCAGCACCACTCCTAGCCGCAGCTTTCCAAGAGCAAGCAACAGGCAAGCTCCTCATCCCAATCTTCTCCTACGCCATGCTGACAGCTGGCCTTTTCTTCGTAGGCATGCCCTACCTCATGCGCGATGGCATCACCTGGGCAACCGCAAGCTCAGGCAAATTTAAACTCCTCGCACTGGGCGGCCTCCTCTACGGAATAGCCACCCTCGCTTGCGCAATTCTTTACTACTAGTCCTCTAGCCAGCTCAAGCCCGCTCCCTTTTCTGCATAGGGGAAGCGCTTGATCTCCGCCGAAACAAAATGCTGAGCAATCTTCGGCAAAATGTCGGCAAACTTTGTGTCTGTCACCAACGCTACTTTCTCAATCTCCTGGTGATGGTCTCTCACAAAACGCATGTGCCCAATAAAACCCTCAAAATCTTCCCAACCTGGAAATGTGGCGATGTGTATCATCAAGCCCTGAAGCTTAGCATGCCCCTCTAAATAAGCATCCACCGCCTCAGTCAATTTCTCGAAATCCGATGCACTCAGCGCACCATCTGGCTCCACAATCACAATCCCTTTGCTCGGTAGTATAGTTGTCTCTATCATAAATATAAAAAGTCAACTGCTAGACTACACCGCTCAGAAAGCATTTGGCTACAAAAAATGCTCCCTACGCCTACAGCAATAAGGAGCGTGGAATACGCTTTATGAGAAAATTCCCCTAGTTCTATGCAGCTTGCAGAGGCTTTGCTCCCGCGCTGGCCACCGCCCTCACTAGGAAATCAAAACCTCCACCAGATCTGGCTAGCTTATACCATTGAGCGAAACGGAATGGACGCATGGTCGGAATGAGCTTACAGAATCTCAAGGCGGAGTGCAGGAGCCCCGCACACGCGGGACAACTGAACGACAACGATGACCTTCTGTAAGGTAATCCGATTTACTCTTAACTCTAAAATCGCGAAGCGCAAACTTCACAAGACTGTACCACACTCCATTCGTCTATTCCGCGTCGAGAGATGGTATCACTACTTCTTTGCCCAAGAATCGCGTAAACCTACCGTGCGGTTAAACACAGAATTGCCACCCGCACTGTGCTCTTCGCTGTCTGCACAGAAATACCCCACACGCTCAAACTGATACACAGTTCCTGGAGCTGCTTCAGATAAACTTGGCTCTAACTTTGCATTTCCCTTCACCTCCAAACTCTCCTCGTTCAAACACCCCATGAAGCCGCCTTCATAAGCGTCCGGGCTCTCCTCAGTGAAGAGTCGATCGTACAAACGCACTTCAGCATCGACAGCATGCGCTGCACTCACCCAATGGATCGCCGCCTTACACTTCACACCCTCCGGTGGGCTCTGGCCAATCGTTCCAGGAATAAACTCAACATGCACTTCTGTCACATTGCCTTCACTATCAGTCTCGTGGCTCACATACTGGACAATGTAGCCACCGCGTAACCGCACAGCTCTGCCCGGCCCCAAACGAAAATACTTCTTCGGCGGGTCTTCCATAAAGTCATCACGTTCGATGTAGAATTCCTTACCCAATGGCACCTTACGCGTACCTGCATCCGCATCTTCAGGGTTATTCTGGCATTCCATTTCTTCAACTGTGTCCCCATCCCAGTTATCAATTACCACTTTCAGTGGGTCTAACACAGCCATACGGCGCTGTGCCACTTTGTTGAGATGCGCTCTAAGCTCAAACTCCAACAAGGCAACATCTGTCGTGGCGTTGAATTTCGTGACGCCTACCTTCTGAATAAAGGAACGAATGGACTCAGGTGTATACCCTCTGCGGCGCATTCCTGAGAGAGTCGGTAGACGCGGGTCGTCCCATCCACTCACGATGCCTTCCTCGACCAACTGCAGAAGCTTACGCTTACTCATCACGGTGTAGGTCAGGTTCAATCTGGAAAATTCAATCTGCCTCGGAGTTGCCGGCGTCGGACAATTTTCTACCACCCAATCGTAAAGTGGTCTGTGATCCTCAAATTCCAAAGAACACAAGGAATGGGTAATCTTCTCTTTCGCATCCTCGAGTGGGTGAGCGAAATCATACATCGGATAGATCTTCCATTTGTCCCCCGTGTTGTGATGCCCGACATTCAGAACACGGTAGATTGCAGGGTCGCGCAAGTTCATGTTGCGAGATGCCATATCAATCTTTGCTCTTAACACTGCCCCTCCAGCCTCAAAGCCGCCATCGCGCATCTTCTCGAACAACACTAAGTTCTCCTCAGGACTCGTGTCTCGATAGGGTGAATCGGTTCCCGGAGTATTCACATTCCCTCTGGCAGCGCGCATCTCCTCCACCGACTGAAGATCTACATACGCCTTGCCTGCCTCTATCAAATGCACCGCACATTCATAAAAATAATCAAAGTAATCCGATGCAAAATAAAGATTCTCTCCCCAATCAAACCCCAACCATGCCACATCTTTCTTGATGCTCTCTACATACTCAGTGTCCTCCTTAATGGGATTGGTATCATCAAACCTCAAATGACAACGCGCACCACTTCCCACATTCTCTTGAGCAATTCCAAAGTTAATACAAATCGCCTTTGCGTGCCCGATATGAAGATACCCATTGGGCTCCGGTGGAAATCGGGTGATCGTGGTGTCATGCTTTCCACTGGCTAGATCTTCGGCAATGATCTCGCGGATAAAGTCTTTTTTGTCTTCAGAGTTGCTCATGCGTACTTCGTGATAATCGTTGGCGCTTTCATGCTGTAATTTCCCTTCGCATGCAACCCCTATCAGAAGCTAAAAGCACGCGATTCCGAGTCAATGAACGAAATTCCCCCCTCATCTCCCTCCCCATCTCACCCCTCCCCCATCCTGACACTAATGAACTCAGTATCACTCACGTGAATACGCCCATTTCCCCACCTTCACAAGCTGGCCACCATACCCGCTTGCTGGATAATTCTGTAAGGGGAAATACAAGAACTCGTCGAAATTGATTCCGCCACTAGGTGCCGGCACCCGTAACACCCAGGGGTTCCCACTAAAATATTTCGCATCTTCCCCCACACTGTAGCGATACTCTGGATAAGCCATCATCCCTGTACTAGGCACAGCATCGATATACTCTGGCACCAAATCCACCAATGACTCCGGCGGATACCCTTTAGTCTCCTCATAGCTATGCACCGCCTCCACCAAGACCATGCTGCGCTCAGCCAAGCCCTCAAATGCCATCTTCCTCACATTATTCCCCACCACAAAACCCACCAGACTCGCAGCCAAAAAACACACACTCAGCAATAACCACGCCACTGTCGCCTTGCGCCACTTCTTAAAAATCAAAAAAAAGGGCAGCACCACCACACCCAATAAAGCGGCAAAACAGCCAAATACAAAAATCATTTTGAACCACAAAAACACATCAGACCCAATGGGACTCACGGCGAGGTAATCAAAGAGAACAATGGCTGGAGCGGCCGCGACAACCCACCACCACAACTTTCGCGTGTGTGGAGATCTCAAGCTCGCAGCTAATACAGTCTGGATTGGCATAACACTAACCTCGACCCTCATTATATCTGGATATCTCCAACTTTTCACGTACATTTCACCAATCTCTTCTCACTAATGGATACTCTTCCTAGCTTTGACACCACCCCACTCCCCTACCAAAGCTGGGGCAACCTCTCATCCCCGAACCAAGTTATCATCGCACTCCACGGGTTCTGTGGAGCCTCCGCAGATTTTACCAATTGGGCCAATATCTGCACCCAACAAAACCCCAATCTCGCCATCTATGCTCTCAACTTACGTGGCCAAGGCTTTGACCCGGTAGTCAACCGCCGTGGAGACATCCCCACACACCACGACTGGCTGCGCGACCTCTGGCATGCCACTAAAACTCTCAAAATCAAACCCCCCCATGCCGAATGTATCTGGGCCGGGGAATCGCTCGGAGCCATTATCGCGTGCCACGCCCTCACCCATGCCACGCACCACGTCCGATGCGACCGCCTCATCCTCCTATCTCCGGTCATTAGTCTCGACCACCTCGTCCCCCAATGGATGCAATCACTCGCTACCTGCATCGCAAAAATTCAGCCAGAACGCCGCATCCCTCTATCACTCATTGCCAGCAACCAAAACCTCCAGGTCAGCCATCACCCAACTAACCACGCGAGCCAATCAGCCACCAACGCCTGGCATGTCGATAGCTTTTCCCTGCGCTTTCTCGCAGCCGTCCAGCGTCTTATCTCCCAGATGCCTTCTCTCTCCCACCAGATTTCCATTCCTCTCCTAGTGGTTAATGGTGGGCAGGACTTCTTCCTTCCCGTCGAAACGATAGAATCGTGGCTAGCTCATCTGCCAGAAACCACCCCACTCACCCACCACTACTTCTCAGAAAGCTACCACCTCCTACTCTACGACCACCGAGCCGACACCATCGCTCAGTGCTGTGCAGATTGGATCTCCCCTCCACCACAGGTTCCAGAGATGTGAGGAATACAAATTGTGATGTTAGGCACTTTCCTATTGCCTCATCACCAGATTCTCGTAAGCATCCCGACACCATGATGAAGTCGCTCTACCTATTGCCACTTGCTACTGCCACTTGCCTCCTCAACAGCTGCGGCAACATGAATGACCCCATCTACTACGACGGCAAACCCACTCCCGCCCAAAATACTGCCAATCAACCCGCCCCCACTGTCGTCCAAAATACTCAAGCTACACCAGCCCACACGCACACAAACCCACCAGTGAGCGCGCCGACCAAACGCCCCACCGGCTTGAGAAAAACCGGCCCCTACATGCAACCCGACGTCTTCGGCATGCCCAATAAAGAAGACCTTAAAGAAACTGCAACCTCTACCAAAGGAAGCGCCGGCAACCAAGGGCTCAGCGTCCCTAGCCAATAACCGTCATCGACGGATCACGATGTTTAAACTCGATCCACGGTAACTCGGCCGACAATACGATCGATAGTAGCCACCACTCGTGCAGTAACTACGCGTGTAGTAATTCGGCCAGCACCCATAGCCAAAACCGTAGCCAAACACATACGGGCTGTTATAATAAATGGCACGTCCTCTGATACGTGACTTGCGAAAAATTCTTCTAGCATCCCAGTGGTAAGCTTCATGCACTAGGAGCTCATTGGCAGCCTTGTGCTCCTCTTTCTCCTCCTTCTCCATCTGCGTCACCTTGACCACATTCCCCTCCGCATCATACCACTGCACCTCCTGTGCTTGGCTCGCGCCCAGTCCTAGACCAATGATCAATAAATAAAAGACTTTCATTCCTCACCAAGATACACCAAACCCACTGGGAAACGAATCATTTTCTCAGCATGCGCCCACACAAGAAATTTGTCCCATTCCCATTCGAATACCACCAAGAGATCGATGTCACTATCGAATCACTCTCGAATCTGGGCGTTGGTATCGCAAAGGTGGATATTCCCTCCTCCGAAACCCCAGCAGAAACGACCAAGTGGGTCGTCTTCGTCCCCTTCGCACTTCCGGGCGACACAGTCCGTGCACGCATCTTCCGCAATGACAACAATTGCTCCCAAGGCGACCTTATCGAAATCCTTACCCCCTCACCACACCGAATCGATCCCAAATGCCCCCTCTTCGGGGAATGCGGTGGCTGCCAATACCAACACGTCGACTACCCAACCCAACTCGAATGGAAAACCCGCCAAGTCGCTGAGCTTCTCAAACACATGGCCAATATCGACCACGAGGTCAAACCCGCCATCCCATCTCCACGCCAGTGGAATTATCGTTCCAAACTTACCCCTCACTTCAATAAACCCAAAAATGGTAAAATTGAAGCCATCGGCTTCCTCAGAAATGGCCGACGCAATAGCATCTTAGACGTCCCCCAATGCCCCATCGCCATGGAGGAAATTAACGACGCTCTCCCACAGCTGCGTAAAGAAGCTCAGCAAAATGCGAAACAATACAAAAAAGGCGTCACCATGCTCATGCGTGCCACCGAAGGCCGCGTCGAAACCAATAACCGCGCCATAGCTACCGAACACGTCGGCGACCTCTCATTCAATTTCCTCGCTGGAGACTTTTTCCAAAATAACCCCTTCATTCTCCCAGCGTTCACGGAATACGTCGCCAAACATGCATCCATGCACGGAGCCAATTTCCTCGTCGACGCCTACTGCGGGTCCGGCCTCTTCGCCCTCACTCTCGCCTCAAGCTTCCAACAAGTGGCCGGTGTCGAAGTCTCAGAAACAGCCGCCGACTGGGCCCGCGCCAATGCCCGCCAAAATAATATCGAAAATGCCACATTCCTGGCCTCCAGCGCCGAAGCCATCTTCGCAGATATTGACTTCCCCGCCGACCAAACCGCTGTCGTGATCGACCCCCCACGCAAAGGCTGCAACGAAGAATTCCTCAACCAACTCTTTGCCTTCGGCCCCTCGCGCTGCGTCTACGTGTCCTGTAACCCATCCACCCAAATGCGTGACCTCCAGCATTTCATCCAAGCAGGCTACATCCTTGAAGAAGTCCAACCCTTCGACCTCTTCCCCCAAACCCGCCACCTCGAATGCGTCGCCGTCCTGCGCAAAGGTGAATAGCCCCGCTGATTGATGAAAATCCTCTTTGTCTGCCTGGGTAATATCTGCCGCTCACCTGCTGGCGAAAATGTCCTGCGCCACATCCTCACCCAACAACACCTCACCGATCGTTGCTCCATCGACTCCGCCGGTACCGCCGCCTGGCATACAGGTAAAGGCCCAGACGCGCGGATGACAACAACCCTCCAAAAACGTGGAATCCCCGTGACGGGAAAAGCACGCCAAATCACCCCCGCCGACCTCGAGTCATTTGACCTCATCCTCACAATGGATGACGAAAATTACCACAACGTACTCAAGCTCAAACCATCCGACGCACAGCGTCAAAAAATCCAAAAGTTCACCTGCTACTGCCAACACCACTCCCAATCCGAGGTGCCAGATCCCTACTATGGGGGACAAGACGGATTTGACTTGGTCGTAGACATGCTCGAAGATGGCTGTCAGGAACTCATCCAGAGATTCCTCACCTCACGTGATTGAGATTTCTTCACATTTCCTCTAATATCTCGCTCTAGACTGACGTTCTTTGTCTGACAAAGAACTTTGTCACACTTTCTAGCTTGCGCCATTAGCTTGTTAGAGCAACCTATATCCTACCTCAGACATCCCATGAAGCCCATCCTCGCTCTCGCATTCAGCATCGTTTCCGGCACCCTCCTCGCAGGGAACGCCCCTGAACCCCCTCCCGCAAAAATGCCGGAAAAACCCGATGTCAAAAAAATAGGTGAAAACCTCTACCAGCTGGGCAAAATCACCTTCGATAGTCAAAAGAAAGCAATCTCCTTCACCGCCACTCTCGAACACAACGAAGTCCTTATCGAATACCTCCTCACCTCCCCAGAAGGAAAAATCCACGAGGCCCTCTTCGTAACAGAAATCTCCCCTTTCAACCTCAACGTCGCCATGAAGCTCCTCGGCTATAAAGAGTCAAAGGAGCTGTTTCAAATCCTTGACGAAAACTACCGACCCACTGGCAAATATTACGCCTCAACCAAGGAACAAAAGCAAAACTCACGCTTCAAAGTCACCGCGTCCTGGAAACTCGATGGCAAAGATGCCAGCTACGATGTCACCAAGTTGCTCGAAAATGCCAAAACCCAAGACGACATGCCAGATGCGCCTTGGATCTACTCAGGGTCATACATGATTAATGGCGAGTACAAACCCAATGTCAGTGGCGACCTCATCGCTGTCTTTACCGACCGATCCGCCATTGCGAGCTACTCAGGTGAAGGCCGTGACAACGACGAACTCTGGATCCCTAGAAAGAAAATTCTTCCTCCTCTTGGATCCAAAGTTACCCTAACAATCACACAGACAAAACTAAACAACTAATTGAAATTATGAAGCTATTCGCATCGACCTTCAAAACCAGTGCCATCGCTCTGGTCGCAGCGAGTTCCTCACTCGTCGCTGCCGAAAATTCACAAGCTCCCTACCTCTCTCTCAAGTTAGAAATGGAGCATGCTATCACCAAAGGCAACCAGTACCTTAAATCGACCCAAGATGAAAAAGGCTTCTGGAAAAATGATAAAATCCCCGCCTACACAGCCCTCGCTCTCACTGCCGCCCGCCGCTCACCCAATGAGGACGACGCCTCGGCTCCTCATGTGAAGAAAGGCTACGAGTGGCTCATCGCCCAACAGCATAAAGACGGCGGAATCTACGTCAAAGGCCTCGCCACCTACAATACCTCTACCAGCCTCATGGCCCTCTCCGCTTCAGGGGACCCAGCTCACAAAGAGAACATCCTCAGCGCACGCCGCTTCCTGATCAACCTCCAACAAGACTGGGACATCAAAGGCGAAACCGATAATCCAAACGACGGCGGCATCGGCTACGGCGGATCCTACCCACACTCAGATATGTCCAATACCTACCTGGCTATCGAGGCACTTAAACTCTCAGAGGCATACGCCAAAGACTCCGCAAAACGCCAGCCAGAACTTAACTGGGATGCCGCCATCCAATTCATTTCGCGCACCCAGAACCTCGAGGAAACCAACGACCAAGAAGGAATCAGCAACGATGGTTCCTTCGTCTACTTCCCTGGTAACTCAAAAGCAGGTACCCAAAAAGATAAAGACGGACGCGAAACCCTCCGCGGATATGGCTCCATGTCCTACGCTGGACTTCTCTCCTTTATCTACGCCGACCTCGACGAAGATGATGTCCGTGTCAAAGCCGTAAAACAATGGCTCAATGACAACTACACCCTCGAAGAAAACCCAGGACTCGGCGAACAAGGGCTCTTCTACTACTACCACGTCATGGCAAAAGCTCTCACAGCTGCCGGTATCGATACCCTCAAAACCAAAGACGGGTCCGAACACGATTGGCGCAAAGCCCTCGCCACACGTGTCCTAACATCCCAACAAAAAGATGGTTCATGGGTTAACGAGAATGCACGTTGGTGGGAAAACGAACCAGAACTCGTCACCTCCTACGCCGTCCTCACCCTCGAACAAATCTATCACTCCATCCCACAACCACTTAAAGGCAAGTAAACTCAGCCTCTATTCAACAAAACCATGGCCTTTCCGATCAGCAAAGCTCAACGCGAACACGTCAGTAAACTCACTGCGCCCGAGCGACATTTCTACTTCATAGATAAAGTCACTGATAGGAAAGAGCTATGGACTTTGAAGTCTTCTAACGAACTTCTCCTCTTCAAAGACGCCGAGGGGAAGCTCTGCATTCCAGTCTGGCCACACCCAGATTTCACTCAGGCCCTTGCCAAAGGTGACTTCCGTAAGGCTGTTGCAACCCGCATCGACCTCGGCACCTTCCTCTCAAACACCCTCACATCCTGCGCCCAACAGGATCTCAATATCCTTGTCTTTCCAGTGAGCTCAAAACTTGGCGCCCCTGTCTCAGCGGAAGCCCTCCGCTCCGAAATTAACGACGCCCTCGCTACCGAGAAGCCCACCCGCAGTATTCTTGATATCCCAGAGCTTCCTGAGGACTTCATCCCTCAGCCATAAGCACCCACTTTTTATTGCCCATTTGAGCAAAACATCTCCCATTCAGCCTTGATCAATGCCCCTCGCTTGATCATCTTGCCGCCATGGCAACTGAACACATCGACGTCAACTACGTGGCTAACTTGGCTCGTGTCGAACTCACTCCCGAAGAAGCGGAAACATTCGGCAAACAACTCGACGAAATCCTTGGCTATATCGATAAACTCTCCGAGCTCGACGTAGAAGGGATTGAACCCACCGCACACGCATCACCTGTGTTCGACCGTATCCGTGAAGACATCGCCAAGCCAGGCCTCTCACGCGAGGACTTCCTCGATAATGCCCCCGATACCGCAAATGACCAACTCCGTGTCCCTAAAGTCATCGAATAGAACTGATTCATCTAGCTGGTCTGCCCACTGAAAACTGCAAACTGAATACTTTCCAAATGCTTTCTACAGAATCTATCACCTCACTCCGTAGCAAACTAAGCGCCGGGGAAATCACCCCACTCGATATCATCGACGCGCTTGAAGCTTCTATCAATGAAAAGGATGCATCCATCGGCGGCTACATCCACTTCGACTTCGATGCCGCTCGCGAAGAAGCTAAAAATGCTGACCTCTCCCTCCCACTCGGAGGTATCCCCATTGCCATTAAAGACAATATTAACGTCAAAGGTCAGCCACTCACCTGTGCCTCCAAATTCCTCGAGGGCGCCTTCACCTCTCCCTACGACGCCACCGTCATTACCAAACTCCGCGCCGCAGGTGCCATCCCACTCGGACGCACCAACCTAGATGAGTTCGCCATGGGCTCAACTTCCGGTAACTCAGCCATCAAACCAACAAACAACCCGGCCGATTTAGAACGCGTGCCAGGTGGTTCCTCGGGTGGCTCCGCTGCCGTCGTCGCAGCTGACACAGCTATCGCCGCTCTCGGCTCAGACACCGGTGGTTCCATCCGCCAACCCGCATCGCACTGCGGCATCGTGGGACTCAAACCATCCTACGGACGCATCTCACGCTACGGCCTCGTAGCCTTCGCATCCTCCTTAGACCAAATTGGTCCCATGACCAAATCCGTAGATGATGCTGCGCTCCTACTCAACGCAATCACCGGCCACGACCCAGCGGATTCTACCTCGCTTGACGATGACCATACCGACTTCACCAAAGATATCGGCCAAGGTGTCGCAGGCATGAAACTCGGTGTCCCAAAAGAATACTTCAGCGACTCCATCGATCCAGCCGTCAAAGCCATCTTCGATGAAACTGCTGCCAAACTCGAAGCCGCAGGTGCGGAACTCGTACCGATTTCCCTCCCGCACACCGAGTACGCAGTCGCGACCTACTACATCATCGCTCCAGCGGAAGCCTCCTCAAACCTCTCACGCTTCGATGGGATCCGCTACGGTAACCGTGCTGAGAACCCCGAGAACCTCATCGACCTCTATCGTAAATCGCGCGCCCAAGGCTTCGGACCTGAAGTCAAACGCCGGATCATCCTCGGCACATACGTTCTCTCTTCAGGCTACTACGATGCCTACTACACGAAAGCCCAAAAAGTCCGCACGCTCATCCGTAAAGACTTTACCGATGCCTTCGCATCTGTTGACGCCATCCTCTCCCCAGTTGCTCCTACCGCTGCACCAAAACATGGAGAAAATGCCGACGACCCACTCCAAGAATACCTCGCCGATATCTGCACCATCGCAGCGAACCTCGCAGGTATCCCTGGCATCTCAGTCCCCGCTGGCGAAATCACATCAGATGCTGGTACCCAACTTCCTGTTGGTCTCCAAATCCTTGGACCAGACCTCGGTGAAGCCACCATCCTCAAAGTCGCAAAGACTGTCGAAGGACTCTAACTCGAACCACCAAGCCCCTGCTTGGCAGACCAACTATTTCACAAAAGCGAAGGGCTCTGGCTCTTCGCTTTTTTGTGTTTTCCGTGACTCTTTTGTTAGCCAGAACCTAACAAGATTTAGTCCTTACACATCACTTCTAGCAGTCTTAACACTTTTTCTTTAACCCCTATCACTTTCTACTCATACTCCGTGAGTCATGCAGTCGAGCAAAGCTGGAGCAGAAAAAAAATACTGGGCCTTTATCTCCTACTCATCGAAAGACAAAAAATGGGGGCAATGGCTGCACCGAAACCTTGAGCGCTACCCCATCCCGAAAGAACTCCAAGGCTCTATCCTATTCGATGGAGCCATTCTCGGTAAAAACCTCAGACCAATTTTCCGCGATCGCGACGAACTATCCGGGTCGGCAGACCTCGGGCCAGCTCTTGAAAATGCCCTCCAGCAATCACGCTACCTCGTCGTTTTATGCTCGAAGCATTCCGCTAACTCGACCTGGGTAAACAAGGAGATCGAAGACTTTAAAGCAATGGGTGGTGAAAAAAATATTCTCGCCCTCATCCTAGACGGTGAACCAAACGCAGGCGATTCAGAGGAATGTTTTCCTCCTGCTCTTCGCTACCCAACCGAGCCCTTAGCCGGTGACTTGCGAAAAAATGGCGACGGCAAGGAACGGGGCTTACTCAAAATTGTAGCTGGTGCTGCACAACTCGATTTCGACAGCCTCTATCGACGCCACGAGCGAGCCCAACGAAAAAAACGTATCGTCTACGGTGCCCTTGCTGCCTCAATTATGGCGGCATTGGCCTGCCTATCGATCTTCGCACTCCAGCAAAGATCCCATGCACAGAAGAATGCCGAAGCGGCGACAGCTGCAAAAATCGAAGCTGAGTCCAATGAAAAGCGTGCTCAAAAAACTCTCGTAAGCAGTTACCTAGATCGAGGCCGCCAATCATTTGTGGAGGGCTCGGCAGCCGAATCGCTGGCCTTCTTCAACGAAGCTCGAAAGATCACCCCTGAAGTCTCCGGCATCGACCTGATGATGGCTGATTCATGGGCTCAACTTTCCCCCTTGAAGGCTGAGATTGGAGGCGAGATGAGGAAGATCTCCCAACTTGCTTTCTCAGCAGAGAACACCTCTCTTGCCATTCAGGATTTACATGGAGGCATAAGACGCTTTGACCTGTTCCCCGTTAGCCTCACTCTTGAGAGCCATCAGTTCAATCACTACAAGCCCGCCCCCCTCCTTTTTCCCTCAACCCCATTTCTTACTGGGTTCTTCCAACAAACAGATCCAGAAAACCCTAGCAACATCACACGAGAAATTCGCAAGTATGATTGGCATGCCAATACGCTTTCCGGAGTCATTCCATACCCTAAAGAGCTAACCGAGCCCGACCTCATCGTTGCAAGCCCGACAGGAAAGTTTGTAGCAACCTACACTCAGAGTTATGATAAACAGGCTGAGAACATCGTAAACATATGGAACCAAAACTCCTCTGATCCCCTCCTGGCTCAATTCTCAATCAAAGAATCGCCACGCAACTTTCATTGGTTCTTCAGTGCGGATGAACGCACACTCGTGCAACTCAGATATTCAGGAAGTGTCTTTGAGGTAACCTTTCGAGATGCCTCCACTGGCACCCATCTTCGTAGCTTCCCACTCAATTCAAGACCCGAAGCAAAAACCGTCTATTCTAACAAGATCTGCATTGGCCTTCACAACGGTGAAATAATTGAGTTTCAACGCGACCAAGAAATCACCAAGCGTTCCCCAGCTACTAGGGTAATCTCACAACTCGGCACCCTACAGTATGCCTCAGACGGAAAGCAACTTCTCGCTGGTGGCGCAATGGGAAACCTCGTCCTTTACAATACTGACGACTTCTCGATCGCATACCAAATCGGGCGTCAACAACTCGATGGCGTGATTCAACATGTAGCTCTATCTAAAAGCGGACGCTTCATTTCTGTGGCTCACAAATCTCAGGTCTCGGTTTTCGACACATCTTCACCTGAGCGCTATGGTCTATTTTCATGGACTGGAAGTGAAGCTTCCATCACGCGTTTTTCTGATGACGACTCCCTATTAGCTGCAGGTAGCGACAACGGCAACATACGCATATGGGAACTGCAGCAACAAGTCAGCGCATACCGTTCTCACAAGACTACTGGTGAATCCAATTTATCTGACCCTGCCACTATTGAAGACACTCAACATCTTGTGAAGGGGAATGAACTTTACCAGCTAGACCTAGCATCTGGTTCTTTGAACAAGCTGACTAGCACACAGGGAACAGTCACAGCCATCTCGCCCAGTAAAAAACTCGTTCAATTTGGAGGTTCCATCCCTCCTCCCAGCATCAAAAATTACAAATCAGGAAAGATCCTCACAGCTCCATGGAACTCTGGTGCAGTGAACGTCTTTCTTGAGCCAAACTCTCCCGCCGAAGGCGTTATTTTCCAAAATAACGGGGAGGTTCGCGCATACTCACTTGCTCCAGAATTTCTACCGAACATACATCGCTCGACACTAATTCAAGGAGCCCCCTTCTCCATTGTTTCCGACGACAAAGCACCCAAGCTCTGCGCTAGCTACGAAGACGGTCAGATCCTCGAGTGCCAAATTTCCACAGAAGGCATAGCGAATACAAAACTCCACCGACTACCAGGTTCAGAAGTGACTCCCCCGACGCTCCACGAGCTGAAGAACCACCTCCTACTGCTCACTCTCAATAATCAGATGGCAATCTACGACCTAGGTAAGAAGTCCTTAACTACCTTGCCTCGCCGTGGTCTTCGTAGTGGAAAACTATTTACTTCTAACAACGAACTATCAGTCCTATCAATCGACAGTTATGGCAAACTTGAAACATGGAGCTCTGAGGGTGAGCTGCTAGCAAACACCTCATCTCCTGTCACCCGAGGTACGGAACTCTCAAGTCTAACCAATCCTAGAGTAGCGGGAAACACTATCCTTGTAGACTCAAACACAGCATACACCACCTTTGGAAATCAACTCTACCTTTGGTCGCTTCCCGAACTCTTACTCATTTGGCGCTCTCCAGCCCTCAGCCCCTTTCAAGAGGAGCTCTGTCTGAGGGCCGTCGTGGACTCACAAAATATGGTACTACTTACGGATCACCCTCCAGGCTATGGTCAGAGTTTCTCCACAGTGATCACAGTCTTCCCACCGACATTAGTCCCGCAGATCAAAGAAACGGAAAACTACCTCTCCGAGACCACTGGCATCAAATTCATTGAGGGGAGAATCATCAAGAAATAATAGCCAAAGACAGTATTGCTAACTATCGGCTTCGTTTTTCTTCAGAACCTTGGCCTCTAACCTCACAGAATTCAGTGGTTGCACGGTAAACGAATGCTCACTAATTTGTGTTAGCCATGTCAGATAAAAACGACCTCCCTCCCATGCCCGACTGGGTGAACGAAACCTGTTCTACTCTCGGACTGACTGAAAGTAATGCGCCTAACGAAATTCTCCACCGAGCTGGAGATGTCGCTGACCGTCTAGCACCTGACACTCGCCGCATGTGGACATGGATTCTAGCATTCCAAGGTGCTGCCGTTCTCATCCCTCTATTCTGGTTGCTAGTTGTGCGAGAGCGTTGGGAGGTCTCTTACACCGCCTTTGCGGTAACCTCCTGCACCCTCTTTATGATCGGTATCTGTTGGTGGCTCCGCTGGAGAGGGATGCAGCATAGTTGGATTCGCACCCGCCTTATCACTGAAATTGCCCGCTCTGCCGAAATCACCCATGGGACCTCCCCTGAAGCTACTATCCAAGCTCTCAATAATTCCCCTAGCCTCCAACCCATTGCCCAATGGACGCTCGCGGGCACTCATTCACAAAACCTCCCAATTGAAGAACAAAAACAAAAGTACCTAACAGGCCGCATCGAGGACCAACTCGCATACTATCGAGGAAAACGCTCAGACGCCACCCGCGAACGCAAGCAACTAAGTAAAGTAGTTACCATCTCACTCGATGCAGCACTTTTCATGGCTGTCGCAGGCCTCGCTATTGCCTTACGCCCTGAATCCACCCGCTGGCTCCAATACTCAAATTCTGACTACATGCTAGGATTTGTTGGAGCAGCCCTTCCACTCGTCGCCATTCTCGCTCAGTTACGAGGCTTCTACTTTGACATCGACCGCAGAGTAGGCCGCTATGCTCAACAGATCGAGTATTTGTCCAGAGCTAAGGAACTCGTTACTGAGGCTAGCTCAGAAGATGAACTGCACGAGCATATCACAGAAACTGAACGATGCCTGCTCGGTGAAGTCGTAGAATGGTTCTACAAAGCGGAACACAGCGAACCCTACTACCGCGCTCAAACCCAAGAAAGTAAACAAGACAACGCACGCGAGCTCGCCATCGGGGCTGAACCCACTCTATTCAAACGCATTGTTAGAGGAATGAGCATCAGTGCTGGCTTTGTTGGCCGTGTGATCATCGGCCGTGTACTCGTAGTCGCCCTATCTGTTGTCGTCACAACCGCCCTCATTCACTATAAGCGAGCCCCCGAGGACCCAAGAATCCATTCCTCACTCAGTCAAGACGATGGCCGTCTACTCTCCCCAGTCGATTCATCTCCTTACAAAGCATGGGAACCCACCCCTGAGGCCACTCAAGTAGGCTTCGTCCTCATCGCTCACGGCCTTCATGACGGTGTCGAAATGGAAGCTACCGGCGAACATTGGATGACTCAAATGCACTTGGCACTGCACGCCAATGGTCAAGCAGCCAAACGCCAAAGCCCCGACATCTGCCTCGTCGACTGGAACCATGCCGCCGTCCCTTCTAGCCACCCAAGTGGAAGTCTCGACAGCCTCGGGCTCGACCTTATTGGCATGCCCGAAGAGGCTGCTAGCATGTTAGCTGATATCTCAATGATCCGCTCGCGCGGCGAACAAATCGGCGAACTCGTGGGCTTCAAAATCGCACGTGCAATCCGCAACGGCACACTCAAGCGAGACCAACCAATGCACTTCATCGGACATAGCGCCGGTGGCTTCGTCGTTCTCAACGCAGCAAGAGTGCTTATCGACCTAGGTCTCGCTCCCGATGATCTCAGAATCACGATGTTAGACACCCCCCTCCCAGTAAAAGAACATCTCGCTGAAGTGGCAAAGTCCTATCCAGTAGACTTCTACTGCACCTCGGCCTTTGCCAAAGGTGTACCTGAGAACGGCTTCGATGGACTTAAGTTCTCACGCTTTGACATCTCACCTCCAGCGGGAACTGACCCGTATAAAGCTGCACATTCCTACGCATGGCGCTGGTTCATTGACTCCATCGGAGCCTCCAACATCAAGGAAGGTTTCAGTCGCTCTAGCTTCGCCACCTCTACCAACAACTAACACCTAACAATGTCCGATTTAAATAGCACACGTTACTGGGCATTCATTTCCTATTCTTCCAAGGACCGCAAGTGGGGTCAATGGCTCCACAAGCGCCTCGAGTCATTTCCCATCCCCAAAGAATTTCAAGGCACCGAGCTCTTTGATGGAGCAGTTCTTGGTAAAAATTTGCGCCCTATTTTCCGTGATCGCGACGAACTATCTGGCTCCTCCGATTTAGGCCCAGCCATTGCGGCAGCTCTCGAAGATTCACGTTACCTCATCGTGCTCTGTTCTCCCAACTCAGCAAAATCGGAATGGGTCAATAAGGAGATCGAGGACTTCAAAGCGCTAGGAAAAGAAAAGCATATCCTCGCACTTATTCTTGAGGGTGAACCAAATGCGACTTCTAACACCGAGATCAACAACGACCTCGAATGCTTTCCCCCAGCCCTACGCTACCCGACCGAACCACTAGCCGGAGACCTACGCAAAGAAGGAGACGGTAAGGAGCGTGGTTTCCTCAAGGTGGTTTCCGGCATTTCACAGCTAGACTTTGATAAACTCTACCGCCGGCACGAGCGCGCCCAGCGCCGCAAGCGCATCATACTCTCAGCTGCTGCGCTGCTAATCATCACCGCACTAACAGCTCTCTCCTTATTTGCGTTCGAGCAGAAGGAAATTGCTAACGTCGAGAGGAATAACGCCCTAGCTCAGACCAAAGTAGCCAAAACTCAGACTGCTATAGCTAAGACCAATGAACAATTAGCTCTAGAGGCTAATAAAGCCAAGCAGCGACAGCTTCATGAAGCCTCAATGCGCGCATGGAATGAGGCGGAAAAAAGCTACAGTGCCGCACGTCCACAAGAAGCCTTAGCTTACTTAGCTGCAGGCATGCGTAGCGCTCCAGACAACACGGACTTGGCAAGCTTTGCTGGCACTATCATTGGAGCCTCTCAATTCCCCTTCAGAACGCTACAAATGGAACATCCTGTGGCGAATGTCGCGTTTCATCAGGACAAAGAAGAAATTATCATAGCCGAACTCATTTATTCTGAAGCGACACGTTACAGCCTTTGGGATCCTATCAAGGTCAGCAAGCTCGACGAAGTCGTTGTACTAACAGGAAATGAAATCAGCAGTGAACAGCTCAGTAAGCACCCTTGGCTAAGCTCAGCTCCACCAACCCGAGTCTCAAACAACTCTGAGAATGATCAACTTGTTCCTCTCACCTCACCTGCTGGTCTCAGACAAGCTACCGCCAACTATGAACAAATCACACTTCGTGGTGAAGGTGTTTCATGGGATCATCCATGGTGCCACTACGACGACGAGACGGGAGAGAGCCGATACAAACTTCCAAATACGAGTTGGCCAGCTGGATACGCCTGGAACTACGATGGCACGCGCCTTGTTTCAGCCCATGGTTACATCGATGCTGTGGCTGAACAAAAAGCGGGGCAGGTTATCCTTTGGGATTTCCGCCAAGCTCTGGCGGCTTCATTACTTCCCGATGGCGACACACGTACGAATCATGATCCTCGGCTTGAAGTTGACTCGGAGGAATTCTCGCTCAGAGAAATCGAAGGTGAAACTGACGGCAACTTAGCACTATACCGTAGAAGCTCCACAACACCCTTGTGGACACTACCGAAGCCTAAAGACTCACAGCACCTCAGCTCCAAGCTCTTCGCTGATCTAAATGAAGTCGTCATCGTCTCTACCCCAAAAGCTCTCTACGACAAAGGTCTGGGAGAAGATCGCACCGAACTCCTTCAAGACGTCACGATCACTTTACAACGTCGAGCTCTGGATTCAGGGAAAATCATAGCCGAAGCCACCCTCACGCTGGGACAGATGAAACTTGGCTGGGCCGGTACAATTGAGATTGAGCGTCACCCTAACAAAAATGCTTACGCCATTTTAGGAAGCACTTTCTTGATAGGCTGGGACAACAGCAATGATACCACTACACTCGCAGACTCACTTGGCCCCTATGACCGCATCGGTTGGCCTGGTGACATGCTCTTCTCACCAGATGGATCGACACTACTTGTGGGGCTTCACCGCAAGCTACTTCGCCTAAGTTGGCCTGAATTGAAGCTACTCAACCCTCCTGAATACCACGACTCCATAGTCAGTGCTCTAGCGATCAATAAGGATGCCACTCTCCTACTCAGCGCATCAGGCTTCGGAGACGGGGCGGGTTCCTCAGGTTACGCGCAACTCTGGAAGCTCCCTGAGCTTATTCCCATAGGTCAAAGACTCTCTCATAGAGATCAAGTGACACAGGTCGCTTTCCTCGGTGAGGGAGACCTATTCATCAGCGTGAGTGAAAGCCCCGAGGGCAGCCAATTCAGATTGTGGAGTTCTAGCAGCGCTCTCCCTCTCACACCTCATATCACGCCCCCCGCAGGTTCCGGCCAGTCCTGGCTCACGTTCCATTCATTCAAGGATGGGCCTCTCGCTACTTTAACAACAACGGGAGGAGTTGATGCCTTCGGAAATGGACAATTTAACACCTCTTTGATAAGGCCGAAATCAACAGTCCCAGAGTGGTTTTATAACTACTTTATCCCTCTAGTTGCTGGCAAAGAGTTTACTACTGAGGGTTCGATCACGCTGCTGTCACCAGACCAGCTTCATCAATACAATGAGAAAGTTTCTGAAGCTCTATCCATTGAGAACCCCAATGAAGACCCTGCCTATAAACTGTTAGCTCAATGGTTCCTAACACATCCTTCTCAACGAGCTGTCACCCCTGGTTCATCAACCGACATTGACGCATTTCTTGAAAACTACTTCTTCAAACCGATGCGCTCTGGAGAGCTTCAATTTGCGAAAGACTGCTGCATGAACATAGACTTGAGCCACCCCCTACTGCATATCCATCTCGCTCTTTTCGAGAAAGATCCAAAAAAACAACGCCAACTCATGGGCATTAGCTACACACTCATTTCACGCCCTATTAACGAGACGATATACGGCAAACAACGGTGGCACGAACAACTGCGAACGTGTCAGAAATTGTTGCGCAAAATGAAACAAAATTCGGCGGCAGATGAACTCGAAAAAGTGATAAACAACTAGCATACTACCCATGCCTCAACTCCGCCCCATTGCTATCCTCACAGCCATCCTAATAGCGTTCTCGTTCCTGCTAGGGCTTTGGGGTTTCACTACACTTGCCCCCGGTTCAACCCTCCTAGACCGCATCTATCTCTCACTGCAACTCTTCTCGATCGATGGACCAACAGCCGAAAGCCACCTCCCATTTCAGCTTGAATTATCACGCTTTCTCGCACCACTCTCATTATTGTTAGGCTTGCTTGCGACCGTATTTCATATCTCACGCGACCTACTCAACAATGCTCTACTCAGATTTGCTCGAGGCCATGTGATCATCGCTGGACTCAATGAAATCTCAGCTGACTTTGCCGCAGACGCTATTCGGATAGGACATAAAGTCGTAATCATTGATAATGATCAAGATTCCCCATGGATTCATGATCTCAAGGCCTTAGGAGCAGTCTGTCTACTTGCAAACTTTACGGATAATCAGCCACTGCTGCGAGCTAGGATCCATCATGCATCACGCTTTTTTGCCTTCACGCACAATGACAGTCAAAACATCGAACTCGTAATCATGGTGTCAGACTTATTAGAGCAGCAGCCTCAAAAAGCAACTAAGCTCCTTCATTGCCACACCTTACTAAAAGACCCAAATTTCCAACAAGCATTCAGAGAGCACAGCCTACTCAATACCACTTCGAGCTCAATGTCGGTCTCATTGATCAACCTTGAGAAACTCGTTGCGCGGATCAACTTGGACATGCTGCCATTAGAGATGGACGATGATGGCCAACTCTACGACAACCCACGCCTCATCCTCTTCGGTCACTCGTCTATCAGCTTAGCTCTACTGCTCCACTCCCTGCAACTAGGTCATTTTAGAACGCGAGAGAAATTATCTATCTCACTCGTAACTAATCAGCCAGATGCGCTCAAAGTGAAGATAAACCGCTATTTCCCTCAGGCCTCAGAAATCGCTCACATTGAAATCATCTCAGCAGAAGATGACACTCCCTGCTCCTTACTCCAAGCCCTACGTAACTCTAGCTCTTCGGGTCAGTCTTGGCACACCCTGATCTGTGCAGATGAATGCGAAAACGAAAATTTCACTTTGGCACAATACCTCTCCATCCATGCGCATGACTTTTCAGGCCGAATCCTTTGCTCGCTTCCTACGAGTCCAGGACTACTCACACTTCTCAACTCAAAATCAGATGGAAGACACATCTACCCGCTCGATCGCCCAGCAACTCTAGCAAACTGGCAGAGCCTCGTTGACGAACCACATGCATCACGAGCACGCACTATCCACAACAACTACGTCTCTTCAGAAAGAGCCAAAGGGAAAACGCGCGCCGATAACAGCTCGCTCACTTCTTGGGTGCAGCTTCCCGAGTCCACACGCGAGCAAAACCGACTACAAGCCGACCACATTCCCATAAAACTTCGAGCCATTGGAATAGATATTGACCATCTTCCACCTCATGATGAATTGAGCTCACGTCTCGCGGAGAACCTTGAACTCCTCGCAGAAATGGAACACCTCCGCTGGAATGCTGCGCTATTCTCAGCTGGTTGGAAGTATGCTCCTGGACCCAAAAATCCGAGATTACTAACACATCCCTGCCTCGTTGCTTGGGACGCACTGACAGACGAAATCAAACAATACGACCGCGATGCTGTCATGAACATCCCGCAGCTCCTCAGTCACCCAAAAGAAGCACGACTAGACAGCAAAAGGTAGCTCTCACTTTTTCCCAGGCTTCCAAAAAGGAAGCTTCGTCCGGTAACAAATCCTCCCAACTAAATGGGCTCCAACTGGCGCCGTGATATAAAAAAAGATCAAGATCGCCATACACTCTATCAGGACCCTCGGCGTCGGGTGCGCTAACATCACTGCGATCAAAATTAACGCACTTCCAAAAGCTCCCGCCTTCGTCGCACTGTGCATCCGACAATAAATATCAGGCATCCGCACCACCCCAATCGCCGCCAGTAGAGCAAAAAAGCATCCCACCAATAAAAACCCGCTGATCACTACTATCATATATCCTTCCTTTCTAAATATCGAACCAGCGCCACCGTCGCAATGAAGCTGATCAATGCGATCCCAATCGCAATATCCAAATACGCCACAAAACCACTTACCAAAGTCAGCAAAACACACTGAGCCATCGTCAATGCCGCCAATAAATCAAGCGCGATAATCCGATCCAGTAACGTCGGCCCCTTCACTACCCGATACGCCGATAGCACAATCGCTACCGCTAACATATACTGACTTACCGTCAGCACCCACTCAGGAAGTTCTGGAATATCAAAATACATCGCGCACCCTATTTACATAATTCTCTACCAAATTCTCCTCAGCCTCCTGCTTATCCACACAGTACATGCAGTGAATAAAAAGCCGGTCATCTACCACATCCATGCTCAATGTCCCAGGTGTCATCGTGATCAAATTTGACGCCACAAAGAGCTGCTTGGGAGTCAAACCACTCACATCCACCTCTAAAATCTCAGGCTTCATCAAATGCTGCGGGGTCACAATGTCCGCTGCCACACGAAGGTTACTCACCACGACCTCCTTCAGGTAAAAAAAGCCAAATCCTATAAACTTAAATACTTTCATCTGCTTACTTCAGGGTTAGTTGTCAGTACCTGATCTATGTACTCCTGCGGGTCAGCAAGCTGCTCACTCGCTATCTGAGCTAACTCTAACAATGGTTGTGGGTTCAAGCTAATCCATACCGTCAAAACAGCCAAACCAACACACGGGATCACCATCGTCATTGGCAATTGCTCACTACAGGACTCTCGTTGTTCCTTACTCATCGGTGGCTGTTTCTTCCAAAATGCCTCAGCCCATATCTTTGTCATCGAGTATAAAGTCAAAATACCCACGAACAGAGCACAGCCAACTAACCAATAGTGTTGCGTATCCAAACCTGCCTTTATCACTCCTAACTTAGCCCAGAATCCGGATAGAGGCGGAATGCCACCAAGCGAAAATGCTGGCAGGAAAAATAACAAGGCCAAGCCTGGGGTCGCCTTGTATAAACCACCCAGCTTCTTCAAGTCAGTCGTCCCATTGCGCTTCTCAATAAGCCCCGCAATCAAAAACAAATTCGTCTTCACCAAGATATGATGGATCGTATAAAATATTGCACCAGCTATCGCCACCGGCGTCCCTATCGCTAAGCCCATCACAATGTATCCAATCTGACTTACAATGTGAAATGAGAGAATCTTCTTTATATCAAAATGTGATGCCGCTCCAAAAACCCCCGTCAGCATCGTCATTCCCGCTAAAAATAACAACACATCCTGGACCACATCAAATTGGCTATTGAACAATAATGTGTACGAACGAATCAACGCATACACTCCCACCTTCGTTAATAAGCCTGCAAAAATAGCCGAGATTGAAATCTTGGGCGTGTGGTAAGAGGCCGGAAGCCAAAAGAAAAATGGAAATAGCCCCGCTTTAATCCCAAAAGCCACAAGCAATAACATCGCTGAGCTATTCACTAACAATGCATCATCATGGTCTTTGAGTAACATGGCAATATCCGCCATATTCAAGGTTCCTAACTTTCCGTAAATCAATCCCACACCACACAAGAACAAGACCGAAGAAAGTATATTGATCAGCAAATACTTCACTCCCCCCTCTAGCTGATCCTTGGTCCCCGTCAGGGTGATCAATACAAATGACGCTAATAGCATCACCTCAAACCAAACATAGAGGTTGAATAAATCGCCAGTTAGAAACGA
Source organism: Rubritalea tangerina (assembly GCF_042683245.1). Lineage (NCBI taxonomy): Bacteria > Pseudomonadati > Verrucomicrobiota > Verrucomicrobiia > Verrucomicrobiales > Rubritaleaceae > Rubritalea > Rubritalea tangerina. The sequence continues at coordinate 73,652 of NZ_JBHUJB010000005.1, read as the reverse complement.
ACCGTTTACCCCCATCAATAACAAATGGATCAGACTGTAGTAATGCTTGCGGGTGTGCGCCATGTCAATGTCACCCATGGAATATGCTGCCACCGCCACCCCTATCACCCCAGTGACAGCAACCATCATCGCGCTGAAAAGATCTGCTACAAGGCTAATACCAAAGGGCGCCTGCCACCCCCCTACGTGAATCACAGTGTAACCGTGCTCTATCACATGCCTCACTAACATCACCGCTGAGCCAAGCTGCACAACCGCCCCTATCAAACTCAAGCGTGGCACCCACGGGCCATAGTTCTGCTTATGCAGACAAGCCAACGCTGTGATGAATGGCAAAAATAATGATAATACCAACCAAATCATGGTAACTCATCAGTGTGGTTAAATTCATTCACATCATCACTCTGGAGCACCGCGTGCGCCCGCATCAGCAATGTGATGGTAAATACCATCAATCCAAATCCAATAACTATCGCCGTCAGCACTAACGCTTGCGGAATCGGATCAGCATGCTCCGGGTTGACCATCCCAGTTTTGCCATCTGCAAAAACTGGTGCATGCGCGGTCACTCCCCCCATCGTGAAAACCAACAAGTTTGCCGCCTGACTTAGCAATATAATCCCTATGATGATCTTCGTCATATTTCTACGCAACAAACAAAAGATGCCCGCCGCAAATAGAATCCCCGCCATTATCGTTATTAGTAATGCCATGAAAATTAGTTGTTATTCGAATCCAGTGATTTCGCACATTGTAACGCAAAGCCTAAAACCACCATGTAGACTCCAATGTCAAAAGTGATTGGTGTGCCCAACTTCACCTTGCCCAGCACTGGTAAATACCACGTCGGTAACCATAGTGCCTCAAAAAGCACCTGCTTGACGACCAAGCCTAACAAGGCGCTCGCACTCGCGATGATTAACCCGTAATGCATCAAGCCCAGGGGCTTTAAATAAGCACTAGCACGTATCCCATCCCAGCCCACAGCCAAGGCTCTCAACATCACCGCTGACGCAGCAATCAGTCCGCCAATGAACCCACCACCCGGTAAGTTGTGCCCACGATAGAGCACCACTAACGATAAGATGATCAGCAATGGGTAAAGTAGCCGGGTCGCAGCTCGTAATATCACTGAATCCATTACTTATTTCCTTTCTTTTTGACTGCACTATCCACCAATGCCCACACCCCCAATGCCGCGATTGCCAATACAGCAATTTCTCCAAAAGTGTCTAAGGCCCGAAAATCCACCAAGATCACATTCACCACATTCGCTCCATATCCCTCCGGATAACTCATCTCCGCTAATTTATCGGATACCTTTGGGCCAAACAGTAAACTCTGTGACTTTAACATCAGCACCGTCATGATAGCACCTGTCACAATCGCTAACCCACAATCCATGAAACGCTGAAACCCTGTCGAGAGCTTCCTGTACTTGGGTAACCACCTCACTACCCATGCAAATAATACCACGGTCAATGTCTCCACTAACACCTGCGTGATCGCCAAATCCGGAGCACTATACTTCGCGTAAAGCATAGCTATCCCATACCCCACTACCCCAAGCGAAACCACTGCAGTCAACCTCCCCTGAGCAAAGACTGCAAACATCGTCGCGATGGTCATGGCCACTAACAAGCAGACAACAAATGGATTCACCGGCCCTAAATTCTCAAGTGTCGGCCACCCACCAAAACGCGAAAGCTTCCATAAAATCAAAGCACAACTGCTCACCATAATGATGATCACATAGGACCTTAAGTGCCCCGTCTGAAGGGTCCGTGTACACCATCGCGCCAGTAACAAGACTAACTTAAAGCTACGCTCATACACCGCATCAGCAAAGGTGCTCTCGTTCACCTTCTTGCCCACTGCCGACGGCTTCAGTACATACATCAATAGAAAGCCAATCGCAAAGGTACCCAAACTCAAAAGGAGTGGTAAATTCACCCCATGCCACAATGCTAAATGGTACGGTTCCGCACCTGGCACAATCCCCGTGTACGCCAAGCTAACTATTGGACTCACAATTCCAGGAAAACACCCGATCACAAGCCCCGTCGCCGCCAAAATCAATGGCCCTATCGCCATAAACCACCCCATTTCGTGCGCCACTTTCGGTGTCTTCCCCATGGGCTTTCTCATGAATGGCAACACGCCAGCCCTCGCAGCTAGCACCATCATCGTAGCATTCCCTATGACTAACACCCCTATGGTCAACCAGCTGCCCCCCACCGCAGACTTGTACGCATATTCCTTACCCAAAAATCCAAAAAATAAAGGCAAGCCCATCATCGAAAAAGAAGCCAACAACCCCGCTGCTGCCGTAAGTGGCATACTCCCCCTCAAGCCACCTAAAACCCTGATATCTCTCGTTCCCGTTGAATGATCCACTGCCCCCGCCGTCATAAATAATGTCGCTTTGTATAAAGCATGACCTAGCAAAAATACGATGGCTGCAAGTATCGAATACTTCGTGTCGATTCCTATCAACAATGTCAAAATCCCCAATACAGCCAATGTTGTCGCCGCCAATATCTTCTTCAAATCCACCTGACGAAGTCCAAATATCAAAGCCAAAACCATCGTAATCCCACCCGCCATCATCAACGACTGAGACCATTCTTCAGTGCCTCCTAACACCGGCTGTATCACTAACATTAAAAAAACACCAGCCTTCACCATCGTCGCTGAGTGAAGATAGGCACTCACCGGAGTCGGGGCCGCCATCGCATTCGGTAACCAAAAATGAAATGGGAATTGTGCCGACTTGGTAAACGCACCTAACAACACTAAACTCAACGCCCCCAAATACAACGGATGCCCTGCTACCATGTGCTCGCCACTCAACAACTCAGAGAGCCACCAAGTCCCAGTCATCTGATGCACTAAGATAAATCCTGCCAATAAAGCCAACCCTCCCAAGCCTGTCACCACTAATGCCTGTAAGGCACAGCGCCGGGCAGATGCCGATTCATGGTTAAATCCAATCAATAAATAAGAACTGATGCTCGTCAGTTCCCAAAAGATAAACAGCATCAATAAATGATCGGAAACCACCACACCAGTCATCGCAAACATGAAGAGGTACAATAATCCACATAGCCTCATCGTTCCTTCCTTCCCCCCCATGTATCCGAGCGCGTAACTGATGATCAAAGTGCCTATCCCAGTCACCAAACCCGCCATCATCAACGCCAACCCGTTGAGATGAAAACCGATCGATAAATCAAAAGCCGCCACCCACTCATGTCGCCATTGCAAACTCTCCCCACTTCCCAGCACCCCCACACCTGCAGCACACACACATAGAAAACTTGCCAGTGCCGGCATCACCACCGCTAAGCGCCAAGCTAAACGACTATCATCCCTCAACACCACAGGGAGTAGCGCCCCAACCAACAATAAAATAAGAAGCACAGGTAGTATCATAATGGCTCACTAACATCATTCATGTTTGACCCACAACCGACCAGCTCAAAACAACTTTTCATCCGCCTCACTTCTCTCATCCAGCGCCTGATACACTCGCAGCTACATTTTGCAAATAATTACATGAAAAAAAATTCACGTTTTATATATCACCCTAATCACTTCCCTTCAACCATTCCCACGCCTCCTCCAATTGCGCATGCGTAAAATGCTTCTCATGAATGCCAACCAACTTAGCAAAGTGGCTATCTACCGTCACCAGCCACTTCCAAATCTTCTCATCAGAGACAACCGCAATCCTATCAAGCTTCGACATATGGGTGAACACCCACTTAATATCGTCGATACCCGCATTCACGCCCCAACCAGCACCATCATCTAACACGAGCAACACACACACTTTCGCGTGCATCTCCAGCGCCGCCTCCATGTCGGCAATCCACAAACGTTCCTGATCGGGGCCTATCTTACCCGATATTTCATATCCTAGACAACGACCTTCACTAGCTGGGAGTTTTATAATCATAACACTCCCAACATACCCGATCCTCTAACTTCTAGTCCATGAAATAATACCATTGAGCGACACGACGGAATGGGCGAATGGTCGGAATGAGCTTGCAGAATATCAAGGCGGAGTGAAGGCGTCCTGCACGCGCGGGATAACCCAATTGCCAACGCAGCGAGCTGCCACATCGCCTAAGCTAGACTATATGCAGCTCTTACTCGTCGACACTTCCAAGCAACACACTCGGCCTAGCCACCCGATATTCCGCGATAAATTCCTCCGCTGCCTCAGGGTCATTCAAGGGATATACACCCGCAGCCAAACCAACTTGCTCCCCCCCCTCCAGCTCGGGTCCATAGGCCACTTCTCCCTCTCGCTGTGACTTACGTACGATAGAGTAGAGCCCACCAAGCCCTGGTGCCGTCTTCTTTAGAAGCTCCACAGCCACTCTCCCCATGGTGTGCCGCACATTCACCTCCACCACAGGACGGAAGACAAAATCCCCTCCCTCACCTCGATACACCATAGAATCCACCCCAATATTCCCAACATAGCCACTCCCACTCATCAGCTGCTTTAGCAGCTCAGGCATCCGATACTTATAAAATGCATTAGCATCAGCATCCCTGAATAAAAAAGTACTTAACTCAGAATCTAACCCCTGTGCCCACTTCGGTAACACTAAACATCCCCGGAACCTCCCTAAATCATCATTCAGTACCCGCGTCATCCCGAGATGCCTCACCTCACCATCAGCCCGCATCTCATATTGAGCTGAGAAATCTATCACCCTTTCTAACCAAGGCTCCGCCAACACCGCACCATGCTCCGAAATAGCACGCTTTACCCATCCCCTCGCACTCTCAGTCCACTCGCCACCTAACAACCGACAATGCCCGCGCCCAGCATTCGAGTAGGCCGCCTTCAGTAGTATATCGCCCTCCTGAGCTTCCACAAAACGCTCAACCTCATCCACTGATCCACACCACGCCCCTACTGGCTCACCGAGCGCCCTCTCAAGTGTGTAGCCCATGGCTTTCGAGAACCACTGACTCTCAGCCTTTGCGCGCCATTTCCACTCTACCTGATCACTCATATTCGAGGCGTAAGGCTCCAGCACTTCACAAGCAGACTGCTGCCATGCCCACGGCCGCATCCCACCTATTTTACGCTCCTTCAAATCTTTATCTGCCGACACAGCAATACACTCAGGCATCGGGAATCCCCAAGCCCGTATGTTCTTGAGATGTTCACGGCTCGGCTCACGCCGCAGAAGTAACACATCATCACGTCTCGCCCACGCTAAAGGCACCATGTCTAAATCCTCCTCTAACAGGCGGACGTTGCGCTTTGGAGAAAACACTCTCCCATTCATTCTAGAAAGTTCTTCCCCTTCAGCATTGGGGTTGAACCAGTGCAATACAGGTGTCCTCCCACGTGACTGTTCCTCCACTTCTAGATAGTCAATCCAGTCCTGATCAATCCCAGCTAACTTGCGGCCCTCCGCATTGTAAGGAGCCACACCCTTGGCCCTCACAACCGACAAAGGAAAGTGCAGTTGAGTCTGAAACGCCTCCCAGTCACTCTTGGATTGATCCTTCCACTTGCGAAACCACTTCAACCCATGCCCCACATGCGCAATCTCATCCTCGTAAATCTTCTCCAAAACAGCCGCTGTCCCTCCATCACCCACCTGACGAAACAACTTCGCATAATGCACCGAGTAATCCAAATTCGCTTGCTCAAATACCAAACTCAAACGGCTTACAAAATCCATCGGTTGCTCCATAGGCGCCACCGCACGCCAAAAATAATCATTCACTGGCAATTCCCCAAACTCCACACCGCACTCACGCATCCTTCTCATATACATCAAGGTGTGCGCTTGTTCTTCCTTCAGCGTCTCATACACCCCCATCCGAAACTCCCGTGGCGCATTCGGAAATTTTAATAAGACAAGCGCCATCAGCTCCGTCGCTAGTAGTTCGTGATTGGCCAAAAAATGCAGCATCTTCCCGCGCTCGACGTCATCGTCCAGCCGGTTCGTGCCAGGAAAGTCAGCCTTCACACCACGCTCGGAAATACGCAACTCACTCGGACGCCCCGGACCATCCGGCATCTGAAACGCCCCAGCTGGCGCCTCATCGCTTATCACCTTAGGATTCAGCAACAGCTTTTCCTCCAAGGTCTTGCCGAAGAGCACCTGCTCCGCAAAATCACGTAGTTCCATGCACACGCCATAGGCCTAGCCTCAGGAAAATTCAAATCCCTCTTTCAAAAATCAAAATTCAATCTAGTTTACCTCAGCAATGAAATTCCTATTCACCTGCGCCGCTGCCATGCTGGGCACCCTCTACGCCCAACAACCAGCCACCGCACCCACCACCCCAATCGAAGACTCAGCCATCGAAACCGCCTCCCTCGCCGACATCTATAAGTCGGTCGTGCGTATCGAAGTCGCTTCTCAAGTCCCCGATTATAAGACCCCATGGAATGCCGGTCGCTTCTCAGGTGGAAATGGCACGGGCTTCTTGATCGGTGAAAACCAATTTCTGACCAACGCACACGTAGTCTCAAATGCCCGACGCGTCCTCATCACCATGCATGGATCCTCGCGTAAGCATCCAGCTCGCGTCCTCCACGTCGCCCACGACTGTGACCTAGCCCTCCTCGAACTCGATGACTTCAGCCCCTTCGAAAAATTACCCTACCTCAAAATTGGCTCCATCCCCAAACTCGAATCTGAAGTGCGCGTCATTGGCTACCCTATGGGCGGTGAGCGCATCTCAGTCACCAGAGGGGTCGTCTCTCGTATCGACTTCCGCCCCTACGCCCACTCCCGCGCAGATTCCCACCTCGTCGTGCAGATCGATGCCGCTATCAACCCCGGAAACTCTGGAGGCCCCGTCCTCCAAAATGGTAAAGTCGCCGGCGTCGCCTTCCAAGGCCTCACCCAAGCCGACAACACCGGATACATGATCCCCACACCAGTCATCAAACGCTTCCTCAAAGACATCGAAGATGGCCAGTACGACCACTATGTGGATCTCGGCGTCTATGACTTCGCCCTCTTTAACCCCGCCATGCGTAAAGTCTACGGCCTACAACCTGAAGATCCAGGCGTCCTCATCGCCAGTGTCACTACCGGAAGTTCCTCAAGCTCCGCCCTCAAAGCTGGCGATATCCTCACAGCCCTCGATGACTACCCCGTCGATTCCTCTGGCAATGTCACCATCGCTGGCGAGCGCGTCAATATGAACGAAATCGTCGAACGCAAATTCGCCGGCGACTCAGTCAAAATCGACTTTGTCCGCGATGGCGAAAAAATGACCGCCGACATCAAACTGAAAACCTTCCCGCCCGCTGGGATGTACTCGGTCCAATACGGCAAACGCCCGCGCTACCTCATTCAAGGTGGCCTCGTCTTCCAACCCCTCAACCTCAACCTCTATTCCGCTCACAAATTTAAAAGCCCCCGAGTACGACGCCTCTACAGTGAGTACGTCAAAGAAGGCATCTACAAAGAGCGCAAAGATATCCTCATCCTCACGCGCATCCTCGACGATCCCATCAATTCCTCACTCAGCAGCTTCGCCGGGAATGCCGTCAAATCAATCAATGGCGTGGCCATCACAGATATCGAGCAAGCCCATTCGCTGCTCAACCCTGACCAAGCTCCTGAATTCTTCGAAATCGAACTCGATGGAATAGACCGACCACTCATCCTACCAAGTAAGGGGCTCAGCGAAGCCAATGAGCGCATCAGTACAAACTATGGCGTCCATAAGCCAAACAACCTCAAAAACTAAGCTCCGAACTTTTCTACCATTTCCATGAAACCATTCTACACGGCCCTCATTGCGCTCACCACCACACTCAGCGCCATCGCCGAAGACATCACGAACTCCGTCATTCGCGTCGCTTCCACACGACAGAGCTATAACCCATCCCAGCCCTGGGATAAAACCTCTCCCCGCAAGCGCCGCGCTCTTGCCGCCGTCCTCCCAAACAGCCAGGTACTCACCACTGCTGAAATGGTGACCAACGCCAACTTCATCCAGCTTGAGTCTTCAAATGGCGAACACAAACTCCCCGCAGAAGTCCTCGCCATCGACTACGAAGCCAACCTCGCGCTCCTCACCCCCTCTACCGACGAAGGGAAAGAAACGCTCAGTAAGTTCACGGCACTCCAGCTTTCACCCGCCGCTCACCTCGGAGATACCGTCAACATCGTCCAAATCGAAGACAATGGTATGGCCCTCGTCACTCCCGGTAAAATCCAAGGAGCCGACGTCGTATCCAGCTTCGTCGCCGGCCATTACTTCCTCACCTACGAAGTCAAAGCATCCATGCAGTCAGCCGCCAGTAGCTTCACAGTCCCCGTCCTTAAAGACGGCAAGCTCCTCGGTCTACTCACAAGCTATTCTTCAAAAGACCAACTCGTCGACATCATTGCCCCTGAAATCATCCACGCCTTCCTCGAAGACGCGAAAGATGGTGAATACGTCGGCTTCCCCAGCCTCGGTATAGGTACCTCGCGCACCACCGATATCCACTTCCGTGATTGGCTTAAGCTCTCTAGCGACAAAGGTGGCCTCTACATCACTCGTGTGCTCCCCAATTCCGCTGCTGATCAAGCCGGTATCAAGCAAGGGGACGTGCTCACCAGCATCAATGGCAAACCACTCGACCGCCGTGGCTACTACCAAGCCAACGGATACGGACAACTCTTCTGGAGCCACCTCATCCGTGGCTCTCACCCAGTCGGCAGCACCCTCAAGCTCGGCCTCCTGCGCGATGGCAAACCACTCGAAGTCACCACCACACTCAAACGTGCTCCAGAAGGAATCATCCCTTCACATACCTACGGTAAGGCACCGCGCTACCTCGTCAAAGGTGGCCTCGTCTTCCAAGAACTCACCAAATCCTACCTCCAGGCATTCGGCGAAGATTGGGCGAGCAGAGCCCCACTCAACCTCCTCGATGCACTCAACCACCCTGAGGATTACGAGGAAGGACGCAAAAGGCTCGTCTTCATCAGTGCTGCCATTCCGACTCCCGCCACACTCGGCTACGAATCCCTACGCAGCGTGATTGTAGAAAAAGTCAATGGCCAACCGATCGAGGACATCCCGTCGCTCATTGCAGCCTTCAAGCAAGTGCCGGAAAATGGCATCCATACTCTCAAACTAGATGGCCAACCTGACACCATCTACCTCGATGCCAAAGCCACTGACGCTGTCGACAAACAACTCCTCCTGCGTGGCCTCCCCGCACTCTCACGCGACAAAGAGTAATCTCTCACTCGGCACTTCTCGCCGAAGAGAAGTGCCATCCCGCCATTGACTATTCCCACCAGTCTTACTATCCCCCCACATCATGAGTGACGAACAATCAGGCCCAATGGAATATGGCATGCTCGGCGAAGACGCTATGAGCCAAGACGAAAAAGTCGCCAAGTACACTGGCGATGTCGATTGGTCCTACCTTCGCCCACACTTCAAATCCGGTGCCATGATCTATGTCGACCCCTCGCTCGACCTCAAAGAAGTCGCCAAAGCATTCACCAACGACCAAAAAGAGAAAGTCGCCACGTGGATGAAACAAGCCGACCTCGTCAAACCTTCCTCACTCCACGCCGATTGGTGGGAATATGATAAAACCCGCTTCACAGCCGTCGTCGTCAACCCCTTCGTGCTCGCACAACCGCTTCAAAAAGAAGACTAATTGCCATCTGAGCAAAATTCTCCCCTATTTGCGCTTTCCTTCAAAACTTTCGCTCGCATAAGCGTTTGTTTTCCCCTTGGATACACGCCATGGCGAGAACCACTGCGAGCGAAACCGACAAGATGCCTAGCGGCATCCCATACATCATCGGCAATGAAGCTGCCGAACGCTTTTCCTTCTACGGCATGAAGGCCGCCTTGGTCATCTTCATGACCCAGTACCTGCACCTCATGGGCAAAACCGCTGGTGACCCCATGTCCTCCGCCAAAGCAAACGAAAACGCACACTGGTTCGTCCTCGCTATCTACGTCACTCCACTCTTCGGAGCCATCATCTCTGACAGATTCCTCGGTAAATACAAAACCATCATCTGGCTCTCCCTCGTTTACTGTGCCGGCCACGGTGCCCTCGCTCTCATGGGCTTAGCTGGCCCCGCCGTTTGGTGGCTCCTCGCTGGTCTCGGACTCATTGCGATCGGTGGAGGCGGAATCAAACCCTGTGTCTCAGCCCACGTCGGTGACCAATTTGGTATCAATAACCAACACCTCCTCACCAAAGTCTTTAACTGGTTCTACTTCTCCATCAACCTCGGCGCCGCACTCTCCAACATCTTTATTCCTTGGACACTCGAACGCTACGGCCCGCACTGGGCCTTTGGCATCCCCGGTCTCCTCATGGCTCTCGCCACCTTCCTCTTCTGGCTCGGTCGCAATGAATTCGTGCACATCCCTCCAGCTGGCAAAACCTTCACCCAAGAATTCCTCTCCGCCGAAGGTCTTAAGACAGTAGCCAAGCTCTGTAGCATCTTCTTCTTTATCCCCATCTTCTGGGCGCTCTTCGACCAGACGGCTTCAAGCTGGGTTTTCCAAGCAATCGACATGGAACGCTCGCTCTTCGGCCTAGAAATCCTCCCTTCACAAGTCCAAGCGGCCAACCCCTTCCTCATCCTTATCCTCATCCCCATTTTTACCTACATCATCTACCCAACGATCGATAAAGTCTGGAAACTTACCCCACTCAGAAAAATTGGAATCGGCCTCTTCATCACCGTCTTCGCCTTCGGTACTTCCGCCCTCATCCAAGAATGGATCGACGCCGGACAACGCCCCAATATTATCTGGCAAATCCTCGCCTACGCTCTGCTCACATCCGCAGAAATCATGGTCTCCATCGTCTGCCTCGAGTTCGCCTACACCCAGGCTCCCAAAAGCATGAAGTCGATGATTATGTCCATCTTCCTGCTCACCGTAGCGCTCGGCAACGGCATCACCGCTCTCGTAAACCTCTACATCCAAACGCCCTCCCCGCTCGCTAAAGCTGCCAGCCAAGCACATTCAGCTATCAAACAAAATAAAGCCGAAACCTCCCCCCACCACCAAAGCTGGCAAAGCCTCGTCTACCCTGGCCACGATGGCAAACTCGGCACCGATGACGATATCACCACCCACTTCACCAATAAAGCCGTCATCAAAAAACGTGACGTCCCCGCCGAAGCTGCGCTCACTCAGGCCACTACACGCATCGAAAGCGCAGTGCTCTCAAACAATGGCACACTGCCACAAACCGATGCCGGCAACCAACTCCTCGCCGAAATCAAAGACCCCTGGGGTAACCCACTCACCTACCGCCTCATGAATGGCGATACCTTCCGTATCACCTCCATGGGCCCAGATAAAAAAGCTCTCACCAAATGGGACACCGGAATCGTCGTCAAATACGCCCCAAAATCCCAAGACTCCAGCACTGAGGAAACAAAACCCACATGGCTTGATAAACGAAAAGCAGAACTCGGTGTCACTAACCAATCAGACCATAGCTTCTTCCCAGAATCCGACTTCGAAAAACACTTTATCGCAGGAGGTATCTACAAACTTGAAGGTGCCAATTACTTCTGGTTCTTCACCGGCCTTATGTTCGCCACCGCTGTCATCTTTGTTCCAGTCGCCATGCGCTTCAAAACCAAAGAGCACAGCCCCAACTAAGCTACCTCAGCTCCCCCCATCATAGCTTTCCCGTCATTCTGAGGCATGATGCGTGTGCGACTTGTGTTCGCACATCGCTGCTTTTTTGCAAGCTACCAAGGGCCACTTGCGCCGTGAATTCCCCCCCTTGAGTTCACCTTCCGAAACTTTTTTGTCAGCATTCAAGCGCCCGCGGTATCCATCATGTGCACACCCCTCAACCCGTGGTGTCATGCACATCAGAAATCAATACGAACAACACATGACTATGAAAAAAACATGCCTTGCAGTCGCTTCGCTTGCAGCCCTCAGTGCTAGCTCCCAAGCCGCTGTAATTATCGATGCCTCCAACATCACTTACACAGGATCCCAGGCCGCTAATGTCCTCGGCCCTATCACAACAATCACTGACGGCAGCGGCCTCTCCGCACCACTCACAGTCGCCAACCTAAACACAGTCACACACGCGAACTTTAGCTCCACCAATTCATGGGCAACCACCAATCCCAATGGCACTGGTGATTTCTTCCTCGGTGGTGGCGCACAAGGGACTGTAACCTTCGAAATCACTTTTGATAACGCCTACACCATCGATACCTTCACCACTTGGGGATACGGCTGGAATGCCGATCAAGGCAACAATGCCAGCGCCATTACCATCGACTATGGTGTCGGTAACTACCTATCCAGCACAAACCTCAACCTTCCCCTCACCACTCTCGGTAACCCACAAACAGTCAACCTCGGTGGTATCACTGCTGACCGTGTCCGCATCACCGTCACTGATAACCACTTCGGTGCCTCCGGTGGTGGCGATCGCGTCGGCATCGCCGAAATCGCTTTCGTCGGCGATGTGGCTTCCATCCCAGAGCCCTCTGCCACCGCCCTCATCGGCCTCGGCGGACTCGCTCTCATCCTGCGACGTCGCAAATAACCCATTTTCAGCACCACACACCTTCCCATCCAGTGATCCACTGGATGGGATTTTTTGTGCCTGCCTCCAAGCCTCCCTCACCTATCTTCTAAAAAGCCCGCGTGCTCGCCACTTGACTCCACCCACACTTGCGGCAATCTCTCTCTCAGAACGCCTCAGCTGATGCCCAAACCCTACCTCAACCGCTGGCAACAACTTGCCGATAACATGATTGATGACCTCCTCCATCAATCCTCTACTCAGCTCCCCGGAATCCAGCACCTCGCCCAACAATACGGGCTCAGTAGAACCTCAGTCGAACAAGCCCTCACCTACCTCGAAAATATCAAACTCATCGAAAAAGCTCAGCCTGGGAAAAGACGCCGCATTAACCAAAAAAAACTCAAGCAACTCGCCCTCCAACGTGGCAATGCCCAACAACGCGTCCTCTTCCTCACCCTCGACCCCCACCACGATGCCGCACACCTCACCCTCCAAACCTTCCGGAAAGCCCAGTCTCTCCTCGAAGCTGATGGTATCCAACTCGACTACCTAACAACTCCTAACTCACCAGCGAAACTCCGAGAACTTCTCACCACACTCAAACCCCAAGCCGTCCTCGCCTACGTTATCCCCACTGAGTTTTGCGATGTCATCCACTCTCTCGCGATCCCCGCCGCCGGTATCGGCATCTCTCACCCAGCCATTTCCTCCCTCAACTCAAGCTACGAATCGCTCATCGAAGCCGCATTCCATAAAGCTTGGGATGCCACACACACACGTGCCGTCGCCCCACTCTGGAATAAACCTGATAAGGTCCACGCCCGCCTAGCAAAGCATCTTACCCAAACAATGCCCTCCACCTTAGGCCCCTTCACCCCCGCCTACCACCTCCCACAAATCTCTGGCACCACCGCCGAGCACTACCACCAACAACTCGATATACTTTTCCAAATCACCCCACCCTCTTGCCTCATTCTTGGCAACTTTGCCCAGTACCTAATGGCAAGCTCCTACCTTCTTAAAAACGGACTCTCCATCCCTCAGAATATCTCTATCATCCTGCTCTCGTCCGACCCCCAGCTCAAATACCTCTCCCCTTCTATCGCACACTTCCACTACTCGTCTGCGGCCACTACTACCAGGGCCATAGAACTCTTGCGCGACGCCATCCTTGGAGCTTCCACCCCTAGCCTCGAGGTCATCACCCAACATTGGTCTCCCGGCGAAAGCCTCCCCCCATCATCTGACGCATAGAAGAGAACAGTTTTCCTTCACTTCCTCCTTGAGAAAAACCTCTACTCCATTGTTAAATGATGAGTGCTGAGGACTTTCAGTCACGAAACGTGCAGGAGTCCTCATTGGCAATAACTCAATACCCCAAACCCCAATGAAAGCCATTTCCATCAGCTTGTTAGGCATCGCACTCACCTGCCCAGCCCTAGCCTCAGTGATTAGTGTGAATTTCAGCGAAAAACACACTAACCAAACACTCCTTCCCGAAACCAGCGCAGGATTCAATAACCATAAATTTTGGAACAACACCGGCGGTGCCCCCACCGGAAAAATCCCCAAACTCCTCGATAAAAATGGTGCCCCCACCACGGCCAAAGTCGAATGGTCCGCCACCTCCATGTGGGGAGATGTCTCAGCCAATAACGACGCCACCAGTGCTAACGGCAATGCCCAACTCAGACGCGGCTACCTCGATGACAAAGATGCCCCTCCCACCTGGAAAGTGAAAGGCATCCCATACCAAAACTACCACGTCGTCATCTACTTCTCTAACGAAACAAGTGGTGGTTCCTTCAGCCCCATCTCCATCAATGGCACCCAGTACAGGACACTCGAAAAAAAACAAAACCACGCAGGGCTAACGAAATGGAATGACTCAAATTCCCTCATCGCAAAAAACCTCCGCGGCAACCTCAATGTCACACTCCTACCGCGCAGTAATAATACCCGATCCACCGTCGCTGGCTTCCAAATCATCAACGCCATCTCCCCCTCAGCTTCCACCCTCATCGGCGTTGGTGACCTCTCAATCAACCTACAAAATACCAAGTAGCAACCTCACCCAACCCTTCACACTCCAGCACGCAGGCCGTGTTGGAGTTTTTTTTTGCCCCTACACAACCATGACTTTAAAAGACATAGCATGCGCAGAACTCTCTATTGTTGCTCTCCTTCCCACATTTATAAAGGCCCAGAACGTCTCACGTTCATCATAACAATACACGCATATGAAAAAAGCACTGATACCCCTGGCTCTAGCCACCACCCTCACCCCACTACATGCCGCTCTTGTCTACACAGAAGACTTCACTGTCGGATCTTCTAGCTCAGCTGGCGACATAGGCTGGCAATTCCATGTCGGCTCATCCGCCAGCGACCAAAGCACCCGCATCGCATCTAGCGGCAATGATACTGGTGTCAACTCCGACCTCGACCGCTTCCAAGTGAAAGGAAACAATTCAGGCGTCGGCAGCGCCAACCAGTTCCTCCTCAGCACAGCTGAACCTGGAGCCGTTCACACAGTCGCGGACATCAGCACTGTCTCATCCACCGTGGGACTCTACCGCGTGGGCTTCTCCAGCTCAGACGTGACATTCCGCATTGCCATCCAAGTCGACGGCAATTGGTTCCTCAGTGATACGGCTGAGACGCTCACCCCTGCCGGTGTCACCAACAATTACGACAATTCTAAGACCACAACACTCACGGTCGACTTCGCGTCAGAATCTTGGAACACACTCCTCTTCACCCCAACAACAACCCTCACAAATTCAAACACCACAGCGCTTCCACAGCCCACAGCTACAAGTGCCGTCACACAATACGGCGTCTACATTGAGCAAGCCAGTACCGCCGCTAACTGGATCGGGGTCGATGACTTCCAAATCAATACAGTTTCCGTTCCTGAGCCTGGCTCCTCCTCACTCATTGGTCTCGCCGGCTGCGCACTCCTCCTCAGAAAGAGAAGTTAATCTTCACATTCCTCACGCCGCCTCGCTGCGTGAGGAATTTTTTTAATCTCCATGTTAATGAAATCCAACTTGGTCGCATAACCTATATGATTGGCTACAAAAACCAATCACTCACAAACAAATACACTCCATGAAAAAAACACACAGATCATGCTTCTTGGGAGCAGTGAGCCTCATCACTATCGCCTCCTCCACACACGCCGCAACCGTCTTCTCAAGCACCTTCACAGGTACAAATACTACCGTTGCCTACACTTCTCCTCCAGCTGGGAACAACGCCACCAACGCAGCTAACCTCAACACTGGAACCCAAGTCGGCACCTGGCTTGCAGACCCCACTTCTACAGGCACCTCTGGCACAGCCGTACAAGTGAGCACCGGCACCCTCAATGGCATGACCTCCCCTTGGCTTCTCATAGGCCGCGCGGGTAATGACACGACCCACCTTTCCACCGCCACTATGGACCTCGAAGGTGCAGGTGTCGCCCTCAATGGCACCACCATATCTCTCACCGCCAATCTCATCAACAGCGGAGGCCAAAATGGTGGACTGCTCATCACGGGCTACACAAGCTCCGGTACCGCCCTCTTCACCTCCGTCATGGGCAATGGGGGCTCATTCGGCCAAAGAGATCTCAGTACCGCCAGTGACACTGCGGGCACACTCGATGACACAGACCTCGATGTATGGTCAGCCAATAACACATCAGCCACCATCTCCTTTGCTCTCGGAACCAGTAATTACACAATC
Organism: Rubritalea tangerina; assembly: GCF_042683245.1. Lineage (NCBI taxonomy): Bacteria > Pseudomonadati > Verrucomicrobiota > Verrucomicrobiia > Verrucomicrobiales > Rubritaleaceae > Rubritalea > Rubritalea tangerina. The sequence goes on along the minus strand of NZ_JBHUJB010000005.1, from coordinate 57,370 downwards.
ACCGGTGACGGCGGCACTACCAATTTGGCTGGATCCTACTTCAACTCAGGCACACTCGATCGTATCGAACTCAAAGCCGTCGGCAGTAAAGCACTCTGGGGAATCGATAACATCTCCGTAGTAGCTATCCCTGAACCCAGCAGCACCTGCCTACTCGGCCTCGCTGGCCTCGCATGCATCCTGCGGAGACGCAAAATCTAATTCCCTCTCCGCACGCCTCTCATCACAAAAGCTCACGGTCAATCGATCCGTGAGCTTTTTTGCTTTTTTACGCTAACGAATCCCCTCCCCAACACATTATCTAAGTGAAAGAACACGACTTGATCAGTGTGCTTTCAAGTGTATTGAGTTCACCTCATCGCAGGCTTCCTGTGGTGAGGTGATTCACTTTCCTCAAGGCGCCTTAGGCATGAAAATCCATAAAATGATGTAGACCAATGGCCCAAATCCCGCAAACAAGGTAGTACACACAAATAGCACTCGCATGATCCATGTCTCCATGTTCGCCTTCTTCGCAAGAGTATAACAAACTCCGCCTATCATAGGTTTATTCGCAGATGCGCTCATGACAGCATGTTAGAACGCCAAGCTCGCAAGCGTCGATTACGAAGCTGTGAAAATTTTGCAAGCTACCACCTCACCCCACTAAAGCTTCTCGTAGTTGCCATCAATGCGCTTCTCCAAAACGGTGAACCCCGCCTTCTTCGCATCGATCTTCGACATCGGTTTGGTGATCGTTGGTGAATTCACCCGGCTGATCACCTTCTTTACCGGGTTCTTACAAAGTGGACATTGCTCCAAGGGGGCCCGATCCACTGGCCTTCTTAGCTCAAAACCCTTCGAACACACACGACAACTCTCACCTTCTACTCCCGGTGATTCTGATAGGTATTCGTATAAAGGCATAAACTAATCTAGCATTAGTCTTACGATTCTTCCATGACACAGAGACATAAAGACGTGAGATAGCTCACACTAACTCACGTCTCATAAAAATTCTGTGTCTATAGCACTGTATTGCCGATTACCAAGAGGACTTGGTCACACCTGGGATCATCCCGTGTGATGCAAGCTCACGGAAAGCAATACGAGAAAGCTTGAAACGACGAAGGAAACCGTGACGACGTCCTGTGTACTCACAACGGTTTACTACGCGTGTTGGGGATGCATCACGTGGAAGCATGCTAAGTCCAACATAATCTTTCTCTTGCTTAAGTTGCTCGCGAAGCTTTGCATACTTAGCTACAGTCTTTTTCTTGCGCTCGTTACGCGCGATCCAGCTCTTCTTTGCCATAGGGAGCGCGAGGTGTATACAGATCCGCCCGTCAATCAAGACATTTTTTGTCTTTTTCTAAAGTTCTGTCATCACACCACGTATTTCCTAGCAATGCGCAAGCATTCTGCCCCATCTTATCCACGATCTATCCAATCAAACCTTATGCTTACTAAATCAATCTGTACCTCCCTCGCTGCCTTGACCCTCACTGCAGCTGCTGCCCCCCAGAAAGTCACCACCCTCGATATCGGTGCCTCCGCCCCAGATTTCTCCCTCAAAGCCACCGACGGCAAAACCTACACCCTCAATTCCTTCAAAGACGCCAAGTACCTTGTCACCGTCTTTACCTGCAACCATTGCCCAGACGCTATCGCCGCACGCGATAAAATTAACCAGTTCGCCAAAGACTATAAAAACAAAGACGTCGAAGTCGTCGCCATCTCATCCGCATCCATGGATGGCGTCCAAATCTGGGAAAATGCCTACTCCAAGTTCGATGACGATTTTGAGTCCATGAAAAAGGTCTCCAAAGCACACAACCTCTCCCACCCATACCTCTACGATGGCGATGCACCACAATCGACCTCACTCGCCTACGGAGCCGTCGCAACCCCGCACGTCTTCATCTTTGGCCCAGAACGCAAACTCCTCTACCAAGGACAATTCGATGACGGAAAGCGTAACCCTGGCCCCGCAAAAACAAAAACCGTCATCAACACCATGGAGGAAATCCTCGCTGGAAAACCCGTCTCACGCCCCAAAACCCGCGTCTTCGGTTGCTCCACAAAATGGTACTGGAAAAAAGGCCTCGTCACCAAATACAACAACGAATGGAACGCTAAACCCGTCTCCGTCGCCCCAATCGATACCGAACTCGCCCGCTCACTCGCTAAAAATGAGACCGGAAAAATGCGTCTCATCAACCTCTGGTCCACTACCTGTGGCCCCTGTGTCGCTGAATTCCCAATGCTCGTAGATACCTACCAGCGCCACACCTTACGACCGTTCGAACTGATCACCATCTCCATCGATGACAAAGCTGACGCCGATAAAGTAAGCACCTTTGTCAAAGAACAACACCTTCCACTCTCCCGCTGGACCGAAAAATCAGTCCAACAAGAAGGCCGAACCACCAACAACTTCCACTTCCAAGGTGAAGACCTCGAAGCCTTCGCCAAAGCAATCGACCCAGAATGGCAAGGCCCCATCCCACACACCGTCCTCATCGCCCCAGGTGGCAAAGTCGTCTGGCGCCACACCGGCGCACTCGATGAACAAGCACTACGCAATGCCATCCTTGATGAAATGGCAAAAGCAAACATCCGCTAAGCACTCCCACCACTCCCGGTGCTGTGCCCGCCACGAGCACTGCTCAGCACCGCTCCCCCCTCTGCCCCCAAAATAGGAAGGCTATATCCATCGCTACCACACCACACTAGATATTCTGCTAGATTTGATGTAGAACGTTCCTATGAATGATTTCGCTTGGCTAGGCCCTGCTCTCATCTTTGGCTTAATCGCCGTCCGCTGTGGCCTTCCCCCCATGATCGGCTACCTGGCTGGCGGATTCCTTCTCAATGCGTTCTACCCCGATGGCAGCCTCAAACTAGCTTCCATCGGTAATTTAGGAGTCACGCTCCTCCTATTCACCATCGGCCTCAAGCTCGACATCAAATCATTGATGAAGCCGGCCACCCTGCTCGGCACCACCCTGCACACCTTCGCCACCGTCCTCGTCTTTGGCCTTGGCATTTTTCTCGTCAGCTTCACTGGCGTCAGTCTATTCGCGGACCTTAGCTTCTCCACCTCCGCCCTCATCGCCTTTGCACTCAGCTTCTCAAGCACCGTCTTCGCAGTCAAAACCCTAGAAGAAAAAGGGGAACTCTGCTCACGCCACGGCCAAGTCGCCATCGGTGCCCTCGTCATGCAGGACATCTTTGCCATCATCTTCCTCGCTCTCTCCACAGGCAAACTCCCCAGCCCTTGGGCTGCCCTCCTGCTCCTCCTCTTTCCCTTCAGAAAAATCCTCCACAAGCTCGTCAGCTCCGTCGGCCATGGCGAACTCATGGCCTTGCTCGGGCTCGCACTCGCCTTCGGTAGCTGGTTTCTCTTTGAACTCGTCGGCGTCAAAGGTGACCTTGGTGCACTCATTGCAGGAGCCCTCGTCGCCTCCCACCCCTACGCAAATGCCATGGCCAAAAAGCTGCTCGGCTTCAAAGAACTCCTCCTCGTCGGTTTCTTCCTCAGCATCGGTATGTCTGGGACCATCACCACCAGCGCCGTCGTCACCTCCATCATTCTTGCCCTCGCCGTCATCATCAAGGCCTCCTTTTTCTTCTACCTATTCACCCAGTTCAAGCTCCGCTCGCGTACTGCTCTCCTCAGCACACTCAGCCTTTCCAACTACAGCGAATTCGGCCTCATTGTCGCTGCCATCGCTCTCAGTAACCAATGGCTCAGTGGTGACTGGGTCGTCATCATCGCCCTCGCCCTCACCTTCACCTTCATCATCGCTGCCCCCCTCAACAACCACGGCCGCTCACTCTACGCCAAATACCAACACAAGCTCGATAAATTCCAATCCCCCGAACTTCTCGAGGAGGATTCTGCCATCACCCCCCCCTCTACTGAAGTCGTCATCATCGGCATGGCCAGTATCGGCACCAGCGTCTACGACATCCTCACCGAACGCTACGGCGAGCGTATCGCCGGCGTCGATTCCTCAGACGAAGTCGTCTCTGGCCACCAACAAGATGGCCGCACCGTCATCCACGCCGATGCCACCGACGAACAATTCTGGCACCGACTCGCCCATGGCAACATCCGCATGCTCATCCTCGCCATGCATGACCACGAAACGAATCTAGCCGTCACCCGACTCAGCTCCGAACTCACCTGCGCCCGCTACGCCGTCGCCGACTACGATCTCCAAGCCGAAGAACTCCTCGCCGCCGGACTCGACCAAGTCTGGAGCCTCAAGTCCCAAGCCGGCATCCAATTCGCTCAAGATATCATCGACTACGACGCGAGCCGCTACGCACCAGTATACTAATCAGACCTCACCCTCAGTCTTTGGCTATAAAAGATTGAATCCTGTAGTATCTTCCAACATAAACCCCTCACAGAAGTACTCACACAGATGTCCGATAAACCATTTTACTACCAAAAACAATTTCCTCTCGGCCCCGACCAAACCGAATACGAGCTTATCTCAACCGAAGGTGTCTCCGTCGATAAACTCGGCGATCGCGAAATCCTCAATGTAAAACCAGAGGCCCTCACCTTCCTCACAAACGAAGCTATCAAAGCCGTTTCCTTCAAACTTCGCCCTTCCCACCTCAAGCAAGTTGCTGCCATCCTCGATGACCCTGAAGCTACCGAAAACGACCGCATGGTCGCTCTCACTCTTCTCCGCAACGCAGAGGTCGCAGTCAATGGCATCCTCCCTAACTGCCAAGACACAGGCACCGCCATCGTCATGGGTAAAAAAGGCGAAAACGTCTACACTGGCGCCAACGACGAAGAAGCCATCTCCCACGGAATCTATAAAACCTACACCGAGGAAAACCTCCGCTACTCACAAACGGTCCCACTCAGCATGTATGAGGAGACCAACTCTAAGACCAACCTCCCTGCGCAGATTGACCTCTACGCTACCCAAGGCGACTCCTACGAATTCCTCTTCATCACCAAAGGTGGTGGATCCGCCAACAAAACCTTCCTCTTCCAGGAAACCAAGGCCCTCCTCAACCCCGAGTCACTCAAGTCATTCTGCCTCGCAAAAATGGCAACACTAGGCACTTCAGCATGCCCACCCTACCACCTGGCAATCGTCGTCGGCGGCACCTCCGCTGAAGCAAACCTCAAAACCGTCAAGCTCGCTTCCACCCGCTACTACGACGAACTGCCAACCGAAGGCAATGAACACGGCCAAGCATTCCGCGATACCGAACTCGAAGCCGAACTCCTCAAGCTCTCACGCGACATCGGCATCGGCGCACAATTCGGCGGCAAACACTTCGCTCTCGATGTGCGCGTCATCCGCCTCCCCCGCCACGGCGCATCCTGCCCAGTCGGCATCGGCGTCTCCTGCTCCGCTGACCGCCAAGCAAAAGCAAAAATTACCAAAGACGGTATCTTCCTCGAGAAACTCGAAACCAACCCAGGCCAATACATCCCAGAAGAATTCCGCGAGTGGAAATTCAAGGGCGTCGAAATCAACCTCGACGAAGGCATGGACAAGACACTCGAGACCCTCTCCAAGTACCCAGTCACCACCGCCCTCTCACTCAATGGCCACATCATTGTGGCCCGCGACATCGCCCATGCCAAACTTAAAGAAATGATCGATGCCGGCAAAGAACTTCCTGACTACGTCAAGGACTACCCGATCTACTACGCAGGCCCAGCGAAGAAGCCGGAAGACCTTCCATCTGGTTCCTTCGGCCCAACAACAGCTGGCCGCATGGACTCCTACGTACCGATCTTCCAGAAAGAAGGTGCATCCATGGTCATGCTCGCTAAGGGCAACCGCTCCAAGCAAGTCACCGACTCATGCAACGAACACGGCGGTTTCTACCTCGGCTCCATCGGTGGCCCAGCTGCCATCCTCGCCAAAAACCACATCAAGAACGTCGAAGTCGTCGACTTCCCTGAACTAGGTATGGAAGCCGTCTGGAAAATCCGCGTCGAAGACTTCCCAGCCTTCATCCTCGTCGATGACAAAGGCAATGACTTCTTCGAGCAGCTCAATTCCTGCCCAACCTGTAAGTAGGCTACCCCTTTCTCCACCTATCAGCCAAGCTGCTTCCAGTAGCTTGGCTTTTTTGTGCATCCATGCTACCATCTTAGATGGCCAGCTACCCAATCTGCCCTAGCACATTGTCACACAAGCGAGCTTGCCCAACCACACCAACCGTGCCAAGCACTCAACCCCAACAATGAAAACCCTCTCCATAGTCATTGTGGCTCTCAGCCTCACTTCACTCTGCAAAGCAGCCACAACCCTCACCTTACTGCAGGCCAACGCCTCCTCAGCAGTCGGCCTCGAAATCGATGGAACCCTCGCCAGCAACATCACCATCAATACCCAAAACACACGCTTCGATGATGCAAATAATAACAGCGCACGACGCGTAACCCATACCATCGAAAACCTCGACTTCGATGGCGACCTCATCAGTGACACCCTCACCTTCGTTGTCGCCGTCACCTCCACAGACACCTTCGGTTCCTCACAACTTGGCAATGTCTCTCGCTCCAATTCAAATGGCTCTTTCGGTGTCAATAGCTCTAACGACACCAGTGGCCAACTCGACCTAGCCGGTGAAGAACTCACATTCACCCTCGAATCTGCCTCAGTCATCTACAGCTCCGGAGCCACTCCCTCCGCCTTCACTGAGCAAGGATTCAAGAGCGTCAGCTTCCGTAGCTACGGAAATAACGCCCGTCACCTTCTCAATGGCCTTGAAGCCAATGCCAACCTCACCAACGACGCCTCAGACCTCGTCTCCATCTCCTCGGCTTTCTCCGTAACCAGTTCCGAATCCTCTTCTGATAGATTCCGTGTCCGCGACTACACCGTCACCATTACCACCCCCGAAGCCGTGGTCCCGATCCCTGAACCAGCCAGCCAAGTTTTCCTCATGTTAGGACTCACCACGCTGCTCTGCACACGGCGTCGATCACACTCCATGTAAGCAAAGCGTAAGCTCCAAACGGACCTCCCCTCCCCTTGGCACCTTCGGCCCAAGAGCCCTGCTCACCCGTCTTGAATCCATCCGACGCCATTTTTGTCGTCAGGATTTTTTGTGCCGCTTCCTTCATTCATACAGTGCTCTCATGGTGGTCCCCCCACCCCCGCACCGGAGATGCCATAGATCCTCAAAAATCGGCACACTATGAAACATCTCTCATTCCTTATTCTTATCCTCTCCCACCTCCTCCACGCTCAAACACCATTCGATTTTAATTCCTGGAAAACCTCTCCCAATGGCCAAAAAATCGATCTCAAAACTTGGAACTCTCACAACGCCTCCCCATGGAGCGGATACCTAGGAGAAGATAACCTCGAATGTGCCCAGCGCTGGCACGTCGCTGTCGGCCCGCTAGGTATCGATACTTGGTTCCATAGCCGCCTCGAAAACCAAACATGGACAGGGTTCCAAGCATTCCAACCTCCTCACCTTACCGATGAGTTCGGACTCCTCTTCAACACCATCCAAGTCCGAAATGTCCAACCTCTCGGCCCCTCAGAAAACTTCCTCCAACCTAACGACTTCCTCCTCACTATCGATGGAAAATTCTTCGAAGCCGGACCACTCCAGTTCTCTAACGGTGAATACACCCGTACTGATAGAATGCAGTTCCAACCACATGTTGGCAATCTGTTAGATTTGGCAGAAGCTAGAGGAACTACCCGCATCGGCTTCCTGCGTCTACCTGAAAACTTACCCACCGCCCCCCACACCAATGTTCGCCAACTTTCCTCCGTGGGCAATCACACCATCTCAGGAAAAAATGTCGAAACCCTTATCTCCTACGACGTCACTGGCATCGGTTGCTTCCGACTCAAAAAAACTTCCGGCTCATCACTCAAATCTAGCTCCACACCACTCGTCCTAACAAACACCGATAACGGTGACATTATCCGCCTAGTCTCCCCATCTGGACTCTTTGAACGCTTCCTTGAAGTACCCCAATCAGGTAATTGGCTACTCAGTGGCGGTGTCACCGCATCTGGCGCCGCTTCCTTCAATGTCGAGTTCCTCACTAAATCCACCATTCCCCCAAGCCTCCAACAATACTACCAAGAAGTAGATATCACTCTCGATAATATCGGCAGCTTTGGATCAGCATATGACCCTAACAGCACAAAGGCTGACAACATGAGAAAGATGTTAGCCCACCGTCTCGTCCAACAGCAAAACACCGATGGATCCTTTCCATGGGGAGCTGGATATTCATTGCCCGCCTTCATCACTTCCATCTCAGGCCTCGCCCTCATGGCAAACGACGACCCTGAACACGCACAAGCCATCCGCAAAGCTGCACTCTACGTAGCCAATCCCACTGGTGAAGGCCGCGAGAACTGGAGCTACTGTAACGGCCTCCAACTCACTTTCCTTGCAGAATATTACCTGCGTACTAAAGACCCTGAAATCCTTCCCGGTCTCCAACGCCAATACAGACGCTGCCGGCGCTATATCCAAGCCGACTACACTGCTGGCCACAAAGAGCGTCCAGGCTACGGAGGATCTGGTTGGGTCGGAGGCGGCGCCGTCATCGCAATGGGGCTCGCTATCATGGACCAAGCCGACGCCCTCGATCCAGAAGGCCAAAATATCCTCGACCAAATGCTCGCCCGCGTCCGTGAGCTCGCACGCACCGGAACCCCAGGCTACGGACGCAGTAAACCCAAATATTTTGACGACAGTAAAAGTCACGGCAAAGGTGCCATGGCCACCCCCCACTACATCGCAGCTCTCCTACGGGGAGGAAATAAATTCTATAAAGAAGCCTGTGACAGACGCTTTAGCTACCCAAGCTTCGGCTCTGAACAAGAAGGGCACGCCACCCAGACCCTCCATTACTTTTTTGGCTGCCTTGGCGTCGCCAATGCTGATGACCAAAACTTCCTCGATATGATGAGCTTCTACCGCTGGCGCTTCACCATCATGCGTGACCACCACGGCTGTGTCACCAAAAACCGCTACGCTACCGAATTCCATGGCGGTGATGGAGCCGTAGGTTTTCCTATGTGGCGTACTGCCACCTACCTCTTCCTGCTCAATGCTCACAAAAAAAACTTAGCCATGTCGGGTAAGCCTGAATACCGCACCGGTATCCAACGCGAAACCAACGACATGACCATGGACCAACGCTCCCTCTACAACCACATCGTACGCTCGTGGTCCATGGCCGACGCTGCACTAGGAACACTCGCTCCACAAAGCTTCCGTGACGCCTACCTCGAACTCAAAAGTACTCCACCACTCGCTGGAGATGCCTTCAAAAATCAAATCCTCCAATGGCACCAATCAAAGGTAGAACCCGTCGTTGCTGACATCATGGCTCTTCAGTCCTCCCCCAAAGCCGGCTCACCTGGCCAGATCGCAGAGATCCTACTCGGCTTCGGTCTCGGCGCTGACTTCATAGAGAAAACACTCATTCTCATTCCTCGCCATACTTTCGAGGGCTTTTCCGTCACAAACCTCAAGGTCAGTATTAGCGACTCCGAAGGCACCCTCCCAAACCCCATCTCAACCTTCACTTCTAAACCCGATACCCTCACTCTCGACCTCACACCTTACACTTTCTCTGAAGGCAAAAATTTCCTCATCAACGTCAGCTACAACATCGGTAGTAGCTTTATCCAATACCAAGTCCCCGCCACCTACCCCATCCTCAATAACCGATATCCTGAAAATATCATTAACTCGCTCACTCTCGAGTGCGGTACCCTCTACGACTACACCGGATGGGCATACGCTAACAGAATTGTCCTCGATAACGGATACATCCTCGGGACCGAACTCTTCCGCCATCAAAATAATAACTACATGATGCGCGGCGGCCGCTACCTCGCAAAAGTTGCCCTCGGCTCCACTTGGGCCGCCAACCTCCAAGATTGGTCAGAAATCTCTCCCTCACCCAGACGCGCCCCCATCATGCACTACGATGGACCTGCCCCATTACCGACCCTAACAGACGGCCAGTTCTACAACGGAACCACCCACTCAAGTGGTAAAACCTTTACCTTCACTTTCGACCAAACACGCCTCATCACCGAAATATTTATCGCCGGCGACCGCCGTAACCGCACTATCGAAGCCTGGATTGACGGTGCTTGGAAAGTCATCAAATACGATGCCTCAACAAACATGTTCCCAATCTATGCCACCAACACAGATAAAATACGAATCAAACTGCGCCAATCTGCAGATATCCATGAGGTCGCATTCTATGGCCCCGAAGGTGCCGAATACCAAGGTGGATCCAGCTGGTTCTCAACTCAGTCAGACTATACTGACCCAGCCCCTGCCAACATCAGACCATTTGCCTTCGACGCCCACTTCCACATCAATGAAAATACCCCCACGGGAACCCCCATCGGCCAACTCCTCGCTGTCGATACCGACTCCACCAACACACTCAAATACCAACTCAAAATCGGTGCGCAAAATAACCAATTCCATCTAAACTCTACCACTGGCCAATTATCTCTCGCGCACCCCCTCGACTACAGCACCCTCACTGAACACCACCTCACATTCGAGGTCACTGACTCCGACGGTGGTTCTGACACCGCTGCTCTGCTTGTCACCCTTATCCCATCACCCGATGCAAACCGTTTTCTAACACCTGACGGTGATTTAGATGTAGCCTCAAATTGGCAACGCGCAATCCCCTCAGAAATCACTCCAGGATTAATCGACATCAATGCCTCAGCTTATCTTCCAGCCACTTCCAACAACTTCGATGTCACACTGAAAAATGGAACACTCAAACCAAAGACAAACCTCCCCATCCTATGGTCAGATGACACCGATTTCTTCATCACCGGTGGCCGTGTAGATCTCAATACCGCCCCCTCTCTCTCGCTCGCCGACACCACTTCCATCACCATGATCGGAGGTGAATTCCTCAATACCAACGCTACCACTACCTTCAGTGACTCTGCCACTATCGCCATAGAATCCGGCACCCTCCATCTCGATTCTATCACCTCAAATAACCACACAGGTCCAGTGCTTACTGTTAAAGGAAACAACGCATCCATCACTCTCGGTTCTGCACCTACACTTTCACCTAACAGCTACATTAACTTCAGTAAAGGAACCACAAGTACCCTAACGATCGCTGGCGCCACCAAAGACACATTCAAGACAATGTGGGCTTCTAACACACTGCGTATCAGCCACTCAACAACAGGCACCTTCACCTCACTTTTTGAAGTCACTGGAAACACACTCACACTCACTTCGAATATCCCACCAAAGCTCACAGACCTCACTTTCGATGTCCCAGAAAACCAAGGCATTGACGCAACCTTTGCTAATTTAAGTGCAGAGACTGGTACAGGCACCTGGGCATTACTTACTTCGACCCCATCAACCCTCAGAGTACACCCCATCACTGGCGCCCTCACCAGCACCACAAATTTTGATTACGAACAAACCCCCACCATCACTGCAAAATTCTCGCTTACCAATGCTCAGGGAATCTCGGCCACAGCGGATCTGACCATCAATGTCACCGATATCCCCAACGACGACTCGAACAACAACGGCCTCTACGATGAATGGGAAGCCCTCTACTTCCCTAACACATTAACAAATGCCGCTGCCGACCCAGATAACGATTCCCTCACGAACCTCCAAGAAATGCTGCTCGGAACCAACCCTGCTGACCAAGACTCTGACAATGATGGATTCGATGACGCCACGGAAATTCAAAATAATACAAACCCACTAGACCCATCATCCATACCTGCAGATCTTCACACAGCTTCCACAGTGCTCCTCCATTGGGATTTCAATCACAGCGACAATGACACCATTCTCGATACCCAGAATGCTATCCCCGCCACTCTCAGAGAATCTGCAGCTCTCAGCCCTGCTGGCTCAGGCCGTAGTAACCAACCCGGTGATCGTGCCATCGACTTCACCCTGGGCTCCAAAGCACACGCCCTCGTCACCGACACTACCCTACTTAAACAAGCAGCCCAAAATAACGCCATCACCATCGCCTATTGGCAAAAACTTAACTCTACCAGCCGCACTCTAAGCGCCTTCTGGGCCATATCCCCTAGCTCTAACAATGGCGATCGTGGCCTCCAGGCACACACGCCCGCATCAAACAATTCCATCATCTTCGACGTCGGAGGCACCGCCACAGGACAACGTCTCTCCACCTCGGGCGCATCCATCAATTGGGCTGAGTGGAACCACATCACACTCGTCCGGCATCCAGATAAGCAACAAATCTGGGTCAACGGCAAATGGCTCGCCACGCGCTCCACCGATAACCCCATACCTGACGACTTCACTAAGCTCTTCATCGGTAGCGCTAATAATGGAGGCAATAACCTCACCGGACTCATGGATGATTTCCTCATCGCTGATAAAGCCCTCAACTCTGAGGAAATTAGAAAGCTAGCCAACGGTGCCCCCCTCACCGACCAACCCATCGTCACATTCCCAGACTCTAAACTCCTAGCTACTATACCGAATCACTCTCCAACACATGATATCACACTCACCGCTGATGTAACACTCGCTGACGGCCGCACACTCAATAACATCACTTGGACATGGGATGGTGGCTCAGCCAATGGATCCAACCCCACCGTCACTCTCCCCATGGGTACCACCCTCATCCAGGTCACCGCTACCGACTCCGCTGGAGAATCTGGATCTAACATACTAGCCGTTGAGCTCACTCACGGCTTCTCCCCAGCACAAGGTCCCCTTGTTCTCTTCTGGCCATTCAGTGATGGAGCCAAGTCACAAGCAACAGACTTTACTTGGAACCTACATACTGGCTCTTCACCCACACCTCTCACCTACCACCAATCTGGCATCCGCGACAATGCCCTCCGTGTGCGCGGCCAAGATTCCTACCTCTCCACCCCGCTCACCCCCTCTTACACAACACCAAATACTTTCACTCTCAGCCTCTGGTTCCAGTCACTCGCCCAACAAAATGACCAATCCGCTCTCCTCGCCAACCATCCCTCACCCGACGCCCCAGGCTCATTCCAAATAGATGCCGGATCTAACACACTCACATACAACGGCACCGAAATCCGTAGCTTCGCTTCCTTCCCAAATCATACATGGCAACATCTCGCCATCTCTTGTGACGGATCTAACACGATGCTCTACCATAATGGTCAACTCGTAGAAACCCTCTCAGGAACTGCTGATACCGCCTCATTTGACTCACTTATCGTGGGCGCTAATCGATCGCGTAATCGCTTCTTCAATGGACTCATTGACGAGGTGCGACTCTATCAGACGGCTCTAGAAGCTGCAAAAATCAAAGCAATCTACTCCAATGAAACAACCACTCCAGGTCTACACATCCATTGGAAGTTTAATGATCACTCCACCACTTCAGCTATCGATAGCTCAGGAAATGAGCACCACGCCACCCCAGTCAATTCCCCACAGTGGAGCGCTTCAGGTGTCGACGGTGGATCCATGCTCTTTGACGGAAACTCAGGCTTCACCGCAGAAAAATCCTCAGCCCTACTTGGTAATACAGATTTCACCTATTCGCTCTGGGTGAAAATCGATCCAACGCAAAACACAACCGCAGCACTTCTCCACCAAAGAGACAAAGGCAATAGTGGAATCAAAGGCGAAATCGTACTCAACCACGACAAAGACGGCTACCTCCACTTCTTCATCTATAATGCTGGCTATCAAGCAAACCTCAAAAGCTCAGTCTCTATCAAAGATGGTCATTGGCACCATATCATCGCACAACGTGAAGCCAATACACTCACCCTCTTTATCGACGGTAAAGAAAATGCCTCCGCCAGCGGCCCTATCAAACAACTCAATGCCCTCACCCTCGCTGTAGGCCATGACTACCGTGACTCCAGGTTCTTCTTTAAGGGTGCTATGGATGATATGCGCATCTACTCACGCACCCTCACCCCTACTGAACGCCGCCTCCTCTACTACCTGAACCCCCGCTCAATCATTGCCGGTGAATGGAAAACATGGATCAACACACACTTCACCCAAGACCAAATAGACCTCGGGCTAACCCACCCCACTACCGATGCCGATAACGATAACATCCCGCTATTGTTAGAATACGCCCTCGGCCTCAACCCACACGCCTCAGACTCCGCCCCCAAAGCCATATGGATCAATGACAAACTCCTCCTCAGCTTCGACCAACCAAAAAACCGAGATGACATCACCTACATCGTAGAGTTCTCCGAAGACCTCATCCACTGGACCCAAGTAACAACCAAGTCCACCCCTAAAAGTGAGACACTCAACACCCTGAATGCCGAGGTCCCCGCAGACACGCCTTCCGGCTTCCTCCGCCTCAGAGTCGAGCAATAAGCCGCCATTCCCCCCCAGAAATACTTGGCAGTTACTTCCACCCATGAGATGACTGCTCCTGCCGTGTCCTCGAAGCCCACACTCACACTCAGAATTGCCCTCAGCTCATGCGCCCTTGTCGGTATTGGCCTCGCCATCCTCTACCTCAAGAAAAAACAAACACCCCCACCACCACACACTGATTGCCCCCCCCTAGGTTCCATCGTTCATTACCATAAAGGCATTCCCATCTATTCAAATGGACTACAGGCTTTCGAAAGCCACGGTAAACATTACGCCGCAGACGGCTACTATTACGGACACAAATGGCAATGTGTCGAATTCATCAAACGCTACTTCCACGACGCGCATAAGCACCACATGCCCAATGTCTGGGGCCACGCTAAAGACTACTTTCACCCCGAACTCGCTCACGGCGCTCTCAATCCAGACCGCAACATGCTCCAATTCCACAATGGAAGCGACCAAGCACCCCAAGTAAATGACCTGCTCGTCTGGAATAACCCACCCTACGGCCACGTCGCAATCATCGCAGAAGTCCATCACGACCACATTGTCGTCGCCCAACAAAACATCATCGGCGCCCCCACTCAGCGCTTCCCTCTCACCCATCACAACGGCTCCTTCACCATCAACGATGATATCCAGCCAGCTGGTTGGTTAAGACTTCCGTAATTCAGCCTCGACGTCCCCTCCTACTTCAAAGTACAAGGAGAGAGCACTCCTTGCACGACGCACTATGAAAACGTTTCTCCTACTTCTGCTCTTGCTAGCCGGCGGATTCGCCTTCTGGAAATACAATGAAACCCAAAAAGATGCCACCAGCTCCGAGCTCGGCACCATCACCCATACCGTCGTCAAAGGTGACACCCTCCACGCACTCTCGCAAAAATATAACACCTCAGTCACCAGCATCAAACAACGGAACCAACTCACAAGCGACACCATCCATATCAACGACACACTCACCATCAAACCTGGTGAGTCCTCTACCTCCACCACACCTCAACCCGTCGTCCAACAACAACCAAAACCACGCCCACCTCAAGCCGCACCTGCTAAACCTAACCG
This sequence comes from Rubritalea tangerina, assembly GCF_042683245.1. Lineage (NCBI taxonomy): Bacteria > Pseudomonadati > Verrucomicrobiota > Verrucomicrobiia > Verrucomicrobiales > Rubritaleaceae > Rubritalea > Rubritalea tangerina. The sequence goes on along the minus strand of NZ_JBHUJB010000005.1, from coordinate 41,935 downwards.
CCCTAGCAAACCCGTCGCTAAAAAGGAACTCCCCAAATCCACCGTCATGGAATCCTCATCGATCGCTATCGATATCGATGATAAAAACCAAGTCTACCTCAAAAATGCCAACGGCAAATTCGCCCCAGCCGGCACCATCATCTATGGGTCAGATGCCGACGCCAATGGAATGGAAATCAAAACCATCACCTACCGCGACCTCAAGGGGAAAGAAACCACTCTGCCAGGCTCTGCCGACCCCGAATCGGTAATCCGCCTCGCTCTGAAGAAAAAATAGCTTTCCACGCCTCTGGATCCTTTAACCCCCGATGATGGAAAAAAATAACCTGGCTTAACTTCTCAAAGAGCCGGTTGCCTACCGCTAGGTTCAATAAGCTGTTCGGTAATGGCAAATGGTCCATCGCCCAGCGCATACATTGCTTCGTCCTCCACTCCGGCCTCCGCCATTCCAGTAAGGATGCTGGATGCCTCAGTCTCCCTGCTAAATAGTCCGCTATAGCGCCTCCCGCAGCGTCCCCCACCTGTAGCGATGCATGAATCCCTCCTGCCGTCAGTGGAGACACCCACCCAGCGGCGTCTCCTAACAACATGCTTCGCTCAGTGTACCATTCCCTTTTCGCCCCCCCACAAGGTATCAAGCCGCCCCGCCGCTCAACGACCCTCGCCTCCCGAAAGTCAAACAAGCCCTCCAACTTCTCCAAAAACGCATCAAGCCTTGGTTTGTGCGGCTTGCGCACCGCCAAACCAATTTGAGTCACCCCCACCCCAGGAACAACCCAGGCAATATATCCCGGCGCTAGCTCACTATCTAAAAAGACATGTAAACAACTGCTATCAACTCCCCTCACCCCTATCATCTCCACCTCTGCACCCACTAAAAATTCCCGATTCTCTGGCATCCCTAGCAGACGTGCCACATTCGATCGCGCACCGTCCGCCCCAACCAAAAACTCAGCCTCTACCCCCGCCTCCTCTATCACCACCCCACTCGAACACTCCTCTAACTGACTCACATTCTGCCCAGTGCGAATCTCAGCTCCCTGCCATTCTGCCTGCCTCCCCATCCAGCGCATCAACCCTGGGGTGTCAATTGCCTGAAACCCATAGCCTGGACTCTTTAAATCTATGGATTTCAAACTCGGTGCATACAACCTCACCCCTGAAATATCCCTCCTTAACCAATCGGGCACCTCCAGCACCTCAGCTGCCTCCCCAACAAAAATGCCTGTCGTACGTATTTTCTCCCCTAAGTCTCGCTTCCGCTCTAGCACGAGTGTCTCCACCCCTCTCGCGGCAGCACTCCTTGCACACGAAAGCCCTGCATAGCTTCCTCCTACGATCACAGTCTCAATCTTCTTCATCCCCCCTGCTATAACAGATATTCTCCCTTCTGTACGCCCATTCACCGTTATTTCACAAAACCCTCCTTTTCCTTCACACCCATTTCAAGTAACATAATCTACTAACCGTTAGTACAGACCCTATGAAATGGAGAGGAAGACGCAAAAGCACACACGTAACTGACCGCCGTGGCGAGGCCATCCCCAGATCTAGTGGTAGCAATGCCGCAGCCGGACTCCTCCTAGGCTTCTTCTTCCGAAGTAGTCGAAAAACAAAACTAGCCATCATCCTCGTCGCCATCTTCGCATTCACCTTCTTCCGCGGCCCCATGATGGAGATGATCGGCCTCTCGGAATTGGCCCCCACCGAACAATCACACTCAGGCCAAAATGATGAAATGCGTGACTACCTCAGCGTCATGATGGCCGACAATGAAACCGTCTGGACGAATGTCCTCGCCAAACAAGGCCTGCGCTACCGCCCCGCAAATATGATCATCTACTCCCAGCGCACCCAAATCCCCGGTGGCATCGCCGACGCACGCATGGGCCCCTTCTACCTCCCTGCCAATGAAACAATCTATATCGACCCAAGCTTCTTTTCCGAACTCAAAGAAAAATTTGGCGCCAAAGGCGATTTCGCCGAAGCCTATGTCGTCGCCCACGAATACGGCCACCATATCCAAAATATCATGGGCAGACTCCAAGAACTCCACACCCAACGTGGCACCGTCTCTAAAAAAGAATACAACCAGCACTCTGTCCGCGTAGAGCTCCAAGCCGACTTCCTCGCAGGCGTCTTTGCCCACCACGCCAATAATACCTTCAAAGAATTCCTCGAAGCTGGCGACATTGAAGAAGCCATGCGCTGCGCCGAAGCCATTGGCGACGACCGCTTACAACAACAATCACAAGGTTCTGTCGTCCGCGACTCGTTCACCCACGGCACCTCAAAACAACGCGCTTATTGGTTCCAAAAAGGCTATACCACCGGCGACCTCAAAGAAGGTGAGAAGCTCTACACTCTGCCCTATTCGCAACTGTAGCATGAGCGAGTGACTGAGAAATCATTGACAGATGGGTCAACAATTCTCAGACATCGCTCTAAGCAAATGCAAAAACCTTACTTTCAGCTCCATGCGCTCGTCGTGGTGCTTGCTTTCACCGCAGTACTCGGGCACCTCATCAACCTCTCAGCCCCTGTGCTCGTATCCTGGCGCACCGGTATTGCCGCCCTTGTCTTCTTGCTTGTCATCCGCCCAAAATCCTCCCCCACAACCGCACCACATACAAAAACTGCTCTAGCCACCGGCATCCTCCTGGGCGCCCACTGGATGACCTTCTTTGCGGCAATTAAACTCTCCAACATCACAATCTGCCTCACCGGCCTCGCCACCACCTCCGTCTTCACTGCCCTCGCTGAAGCCATCCAAGAAAAACGCCTCCCTCGCCCCTTCGAGCTCCTCATCGGCGCCATCATGATCCCCAGCATGGTCATGATCGTCGGTGTCGCTGAAACCCACCTGCTCGGCCTCCTCATCGCCATCTTCTCCGCCATGCTAGCCGCCAGCTTCACCGTCATTAATAAAGCCCTGGTCCGCTCTGGTATGGCCCCGGCTGCCATCACTCAGTACGAAATGCTCGGCGCTTTCCTCACCTGCCTCCTTACCAGCCTCACCATGCAGCTCCCACTCGCCGCTTGGATCCCCCATGGCCTCGACTGGCTCTGGCTCTTCATTCTCGCGATAGGCTGCACCGTCATCGCCTACGAATGGAATATCAAACTGCTGCGCCACTTCTCCGCCTTCGAAACCACCCTAGCGATCAACTTTGAACCAGTCTATGGTATCATTATGGCAGCACTCCTCTTCGGAGAACATAAGCAACTCGACCCACTCTTCCTCCTCGGTGCCGCCATCATCCTCGCCGCTAACTTTGCCAAACCCCTCGCCATCCTTATCAAACGCCGCAAATCATCCTCCCAAGAATAAACCCAAAAGTGGTTCGATTTTCAAACCACCAAAGCTACGCTGTAAAATTGACTTTCTATAGTATGATGGAGTCATCAGAAGCTTAACGGCCTCGCAGTTTGGCTAGAAACTGCATCGCCAGTGTCGTCCACCTATCCCGGCGCTCGACCAGCTCTGAACCTATCACACAACACCGACTGGAGCCAACCTCTACGGTAGCAAAACTTTAACAAGAATATGAACAACTATACAATGAAGGGACTCGTCCCTGCCGCTTACACTCCGATGTTTGAGGACTTGTCCGTCAATTACGACGCGATCGAAGCCATGGCTAGCTACCTCAAAGCCAGCGGTGTAAACGCAATCTTTATCTGCGGCTCCACCGGCGAAGGCTGTAACCTCACCACAGAAGAGCGTAAGAAAGTTGCGGAAGCATATGTTAAACATTTCGACGGTGAAGTCATCGTCCACGTAGGCCATAACTGCCTTAAAGATGCTGCAGACCTTGCCGCTCACGCCCAAGAAATTGGTGCTGCTGCCGTCTCCGCTATCGCTCCAAGCTACTTCCCAATGAATAGTACACAGGTCTTGCTCAAGTCCATGAAGCAAATCGCTGCTGCCTGCCCAGAGCTTCCTTTCTACTACTACCACATCCCTGCTCTTACCAATGCTGGTGCCAATGTCCCCGAGTTCCTCGAACTCGCAGCTGATAGCATCCCGAACCTCCGCGGCGTTAAATTCACCAACGAACAAATCCACGTCTTCCTCGCTTGTAAACAAGCAGCAGGTGGCATCTATGATATCGCCTTCGGTTACGACGAAATGATGATCGCAGGCTGGTCAGCAGGATCCAAGGCCTACGTCGGCAGCACATTCAACTTCATGGCCCCGCTCTACCAAGCTCTCCTCGATGCTGCAGAAGCCGGCAACATGGAAGAAGCACGTCGCCTCCAACACCTCTCAGAGGAAGCAATCCGCGTGATCAACAGCGTGGGCGCATTCCACCCATTAGTGAAAACACTCATCTCACGCCTCGGCGTTCCTTGCGGCCCAGCACGCCTCCCAATGGATAGTGTCACTCAGGAACAAGCCGATACACTTTGGAACAAACTTCAAGATCTTGGCGTCGGTCCTTACCTTAACCCAAGCATCTCCCTTTCAAGAGTCTAGGGGGTTTTGACTCTTGAGAACGAAGAAGCCACACTGTCATGCAGCAGTGTGGCTTCTTTAATTTCTCGCATACACATTACTACGATACCTTGTGACAACCATGCCAGATGGTGAAATCAGCGCTGTCATGTAAGTACGCGGCCATGCTTCCCCTACTATGGAGAAGCACAAAAAAAAGCATAAAGACCATCAGCAATCTCCTACTGAACGAGCGCCAAAAAGTTCTTCGCTCGACCATAGGCACTATTCGCAAAACCCACATCACCCAGCACCTTGATGCTCACGTCATAGGCGCTGCTGGTGCCTTGCTGGATGGCTACTTCAAAAGAACTATCAGGGGCTATGTAGCGAATACATTCAACGCTTACCTCACATTGAAAATCGTAAAGGAAGGCGGATACCAGAGTTTCATCTGCGGCTGTTATCGTCATTAGTTTAGGGAGTGTTTAAACGAACGTATGTCACACCTGCCTTAACAAAAGGTTAAGACGGTCGATAATTCCCTCCACCACTTGGTTCCTTAAAAAACCAAATGCTCTCTGTATTTCTCTAGGCATTTCCTTCGTTTGGAAAAAGGAGCAAACATACTCACACGCGTAAAATTCATGACTAAACTACTTTTCTCGACCAGTCTCTTCCTCAGCCTTCTTTCAGCCAATGCCCAAACTCCTGTCATTGGTAAATTAGGATTCGACCTCCCCATTGTAGACCTCAATAACGCAGACACACTCCAGCAAACCCTCGACAAAGAAAAAGGGCAATACCTAGGCCACCCTTCCACCGTCCTCCTCGACGACGGCAAGACACTCATCTGCACCTACCCCAAGGGCCATGGCAAAGGAGCAATCGTCATGAAAAAATCTGTCGATGGCGGGAAGACTTGGTCGGATCGACTGCCCACCCCTAAAAGCTGGAATACCTCACTTGAAGTTCCCACCATCTATCAAACCAAAGACGCCAAAGGGAAAAAACGCCTCATCCTTTTCAGTGGCTCTCAAGACTGGGTCGATGGAAGCATTCGCATGGCCTCTTCAGAAGACGATGGACTCACTTGGTCTGAGCTAGCATCCATTGGTAACTATAAAGGCATTGTCGCCATGTCTGACTGTATCCCACTCAAAGCTCCAGGCCACTACCTCGCCACCTTCCACATCCGTGGCCCAGAAAACTCAATGATCCTCTACGCCACGCGCAGTGAGGACGGAGGCAAAACCTGGTCAGAAAAGCCACAAGAAATCTACCGTTCTAGCCAAATTCATGTCTGTGAAGCTGGGCTCGTCTATAGCCCAGATAAGTCTGAGATCGCCATGTTGCTACGCGAGAATTCCAGAAACTACAATAGCCAGATCATGTTCTCCAGCGACGAAGGTAAAACTTGGAGTAAACCACGGCCGCTTCCTGGCTCTCTCAACGGAGACCGCCACCAGGCCATCTATCTCCCTGACTGCCGCCTCATGGTTCAGTTCCGTGACATCACACCCGCAAAACGCCCAGGGAATTCACTCAGTCCAACCGAAGGCGATTGGTGCGGATGGGTCGGTACTTGGGAAGACCTCAAAATGGGCTACGAAGGCCAATACCGTATCCGCCTTAAAGATAACACCTCGAAATGGGACTGCGCCTACCCCGCTATAGAAATACTACCTGACCAGCGATCGTCAGCACCACCTATGGCCACTTGAAACGAGGACAATCCCCCTACCTACTCACCTTGTACCCATGAGCAAAAGTTTCTGGTAGTATTTTCGAGCTGATTTTGCCGTTTCTCAAGGAATGAGAAAGAAGTGGTGCGTGCACCATGACTGACGAATGACGCAGAGAAAAAGCAAAAGCAGCCGAAACACCTAAACGATGGCGTAGCCCAATCCATAACCTAATAATCATAAATACTACCAGAAAATTTTGTGAGTTGGTATTACATTTCAAGATAGACCAGCTCGACACCATAGCCACCGACATTCAACAAAATGGCCAGCCCAAGATCGAAAACCAATTCGCGGGCAAGCGCTTGATCTTCAATCCAAATAATAAGTAAAAATCAGCGACATAAAAAAAGAGCCACCCTCCATTGGAGAGTGGCTCTTTTGTGAGACTCTTACTTGGCGAGATGCTCTTCCAGCAACTGCCAACAATAGGTTTGCATGCGAGGAAGGTGGAATGGCCCCTTGTAATGGTTCCCCTTCATGGCCGTTGAAACACGACCATCTCGATGCAGATACCCAAACCACTCGCCGTGCTCCTTATCGTGGAAGTGCTCGTGCGCATAGCTGTGAATCATCTTGTGCCATTCCGCATACTTCGGATCGCCAGTCATCGTGTAAGCCAACAATGTGGCGATCACAGCCTCATTCTGCGGCCACCAAAACTTCATGTCCTGCCAATACTCCATCACCGGCTTGCCTGTCGGATCCACAAAGTAAATGATCCCTCCAAATTCTTTGTCCCAGCCTTGCTCCCAAGAGTAATCTAACATCTTGAGGCCGAGCTTCTCTAACCTCGCATCGCCACCGCGACGCTTCGCTTCATGCAAAATAAACCACGCCCCTTCTATCGCATGCCCAGGCGTGATTGTTCGTTCCTGCAAGTGGTCAATCATCTTGCCATCTGGATCCGTACATTCCCAAACACACTTAAACTCATCATCCACACAATCTTCAATCTGTGCGATGTAAGAATCAATCTGCGACGCCGCAAACTCGCAGCCCACAGTGTCACATAAGGTCTGCGCCACATTCAAAAAGATCATTGGCACACCAAGACCTTTGGCCGGACGCTCACCAGTATACTTCGCTGGCAATGGACGACTCCCATCCGCATACTCACTGCAACGACGGAATAAATCTCTCGCCTCTTGCGCCAAAGCCGCATCATCTGTCGCCTTCGCATACTGCGCAAATGCCGCAATCGCAAATGCCTCTGAGAAGAAATAACGACGCTTACGCAAGGGCTTGCCCTCACGCGTCATCATGAAAAACATCTGACCGTCTTTATCGAAACAATGTTCGCGGAGAAAATCTACCCCAGCCTTCGCTCCCGATAACCATTCCTCGCGAGCCTCAACATGATTGTACAAATTCCCTAATATCGAACTGAAACGTCCCTGAAACCACACAGACTTGTCATCATCTATCAGCGACCCGTCCCGGTCCCGCATCAATAAATAACCGCCGTGTTCCTCATCGATGCCTCGTGGCAACCAGAACTTCAATGTATCCTCTAACAAACTGTCGCGGTAAAACTCCCGCAGACCGTCCAATTCTTCCTTCGTGTATCCTGACATGATTCTTTCCTTCCTAACTAAATTACTTCTTCTGTGTAAAAATCGTGAGTCCCTCGACTTCGTCTCCCCTTGCCGGTAAGACAAAGCCTAAGATCACTCCTGCGATCAATGTGGAGAAAAACCCGATAAACCCATACAGCAATGGCATAACATCAAAGCCAATTACGTGGATACTCACCACCGTGCACACTCCAATCAATAACGCTACTAAACCAGCTTTGCCACCTGCGTGCTTCGTGAAAATCCCCAATGCAAACAAGCCACCCAACGGCCCTAGTGCAAAGCCAATAAACTGATTGAAAACCATAAAGGCTGAGTCGATTTTCGTCCAAGCAATGTAACTGGACACTCCAATGCCTACCACACCCAAGGCAATCACGACATTGCGAGCAACCGCCAAGCGTTGCTGGTCACTGCTTTCAGGTCGGATCAAGCGACCGTAAACGTCGGTCACAAAGGCTGTAGCAACCGAGTTCAAGGAACTCGAAATCGTCGACTGCGCCGCAGCAAATACCCCCGCAATGATCAAACCAGCCACACCAATCGGTAAATTCTGCATGATGAAATACGGTAAAATACCATCCTTCGAGCTCATAGCCGGATCTAACATGTCAGGCTTATCCTGATAGAACACGTAGAGTGCTGTTCCCAGTGCGAAGAAAATGGCAGAGCCTAACAAGACCATCACAATGTTCATCCAGAGTGAACGCGCAGCTTCTTTCTCTGACGGTGTCGTCACATACCTTTGCACCACATCTTGCCCAGCGGTGTATGATGGTAAGTTGGCAAACATGAAGGCCAAGAAGAGAACAATCCCAGAGCTTGAGCCTTTAGAAATCGAAAAGTCATCCAGCTTCCAACTAGCTGTCAGCCCCTTGCCTCCATCCGTGATCGCTGTGCTCACAGCACTCAATCCACCTTCAACCTGCGCCACGACTAAGCCAAAGCAAAGCAGAGCACCACCGATCAATACAATCGCCTGAATCGCGTCCGTCCAAACCACCGCTTCGATTCCCCCCATCACCGTGTAAATCACACAAAGGACACCAATGATTGCAATCGCTGCGTGAATATTGATGTTCGTCACACTGGAAAGCGCTAGTGCTGGTAAATACAACACAATCGCAACCCGCCCAATGTGGAACAACATAAAGGTGATACTCGCGATCGTCCGCGCCACCACGTTAAAACGACGCTCTAAGTACTCATACGCAGTCGTGATGTTCAAACGACGGTAGAATGGTAGATAGAAAAACACCACCAAAGGAACAATCAACAAAATCGGCCATTGCCCAATCCAGCCATTCCAGTTCCCCGCATAAGATGCCGCCGGAATCGCCATGAAGGTGATCGCTGAAAGCATCGTCGCAAAAATCGATAACCCTGCCACCCACCATGGAATCTTCTGCCCACCTCGAAAATACGCTTCTGTGCTCGATGCTGATTCACGCTTCATAAACCAGTAACCAATCCCCACCATCGATAACAAATACACCGCCACCACAATCCAGTTGATCACCCCAAAGCCCATCTTCTCAGACTCTACATGACCAAATAAAACCTGTGTGCTGCGAATCCCTGGCTTGATCTCGCCCGACGGCACCACAAAGTCTTTGCCAACCATCACAACGGGAACCGTCACCGGCGCATACCCGACTTCCTTCTTGTTAGCCCGACGCTCAGCATCCGCTCCGATGGGAAGCTCCCCAACCACAGCCCATCTATCAGTGATAGTGTGGTAGGCACGAATCACATTGGGAAATCCAGGATGTTCAAACCCTTGACCATTTTTATCAGGTCGATCCTTCAACTGCTGGCGTAAGAAATCTACATCCACACCACCTAATACCATAAGGTGAGATACTCCTGCTGGTACCGCATTCTGTGGCGCCGCTGAAATACCTACCGGCAAATCCGTAAGCCTCTTCCAATTCCCCGCCTTCGGGTCGAAAACATAAGCGTCCCTCAAGAAATCCATGCCGTGCATCGTGTTGCGATCCACCTCCGGCACCTCAATTGAAGTATCAATCGCTGTGCGACCAGCAAAGACATACAACTTCCCTCCCTGTACACCCAATGTCGCATGCTGTCTCGCTCGCGCTGGTACTCCAGCAGCACTCTCAGGCCACGCCATCTTCTCCCATGCCCACTTGCTCACATCAGTCGAAGCAGTATCCATTACATACGCCCCCATATGCTCGCCATCCGCAGAAGCACCACTGAAAATGTACACCTTCTTGCCAATCACTGCCGCCGGTGCCGATGAAACACCCACTGGCAAATCTGCCACAGCCTCAATCTCAAATCCTCCCTGGCCCACTTTCACTTCATACACCTTCTTCGAGTGGTGCATCCCACCATTCTCAGCACGATTCCCCCCAATAAACAGAGCGCTACCACGGTGCTCTAAACTCACAGAAGCTCCATATCCTAACTTCTCGGGAAGAACCTCACTGAGCTTCTCCCAAGCTCCTGACGGCTTCAGCCCCTCAGATTCTAAAGGAATCGCATAGAGTGAATCATACCAAACCTTAGGCGGTTTCCCTCCACTCGCAGTCTTCTCCCATGGTGCCCCCTCCGGAAAGTTTGCCCCTCCTCCAAATACTAAATAGCGATTATCCCCTTCGCCAACCACTCCCGCAAACGGCCCCGCAAACCCATGCTCATCAGGAACCGACGGAAACTCCCCCCCCCACTGAATCGCCTCAGCATGCAGACTCACAAGCCATGCAAATACACTGAAGAACACTGACGCAAACTGTAATTTCATGCCCATTATCTATGCCTATTTTCCTTCAATTCGTACATATTAGGCGTGGTCTCATTTTAAAACCAGTCACCAACAGAGCACTGCCCACGCCCTACCAATCACCTACCTAATTATTCAGACTAACACCTTACCTCCTCCCCCCTATTCCTAACAACAAAAAAGCCAGCGACTCCCAACCGAGTCACTGGCCTCCAAAAATACCTATGTTCGCCTACTTGCCCTCAGCGTCAATCTTTGCCGCGTGTGCCTCAAAATCCTTCAACTCACGCTTAATCACCGGCAATAAGAGATAAATGCCCACCATGTTTGGAATAACCATCGCAAACAGCATCGCATCAGATATCCGCACCACATTGTCAATCGACGCTGCAGAACCCACCACAACAAATCCACAGAACATTACCTTGTAGATGACCTCAGCCACCTTGTTGTCGATCCCAAAGAGATAGTTCACAGCCTGCTCCCCATAGTACGACCAAGAAATCATTGTCGAGAATGCAAACAAGATTACCGCAACCGAGAGTACCTTAGGGAACCAGCTAAAGTGCCCAGAAAAGGCACGTGAAGTCTTCTGGACACCAGCTACCTTTTCCACCTGCGCCATCTCAACCCATAGGTTGTCACCTTCTTCTTGGTAAACTTCACCAAATGTCACAGCCTCGCTCCCCTCACCCACTTTCTTCTGATCAAGAATACGTAACTCTTCACCCTTATCCAAGGACTTCACCACCTGTTGTTCCAACGCTGGCTGATTGTATAAAGCAACTTCCTCCTGTTTGGTCACCCCATCCACCTTCCACGCGCCAGAGATGACCAAAACCAAAGCGGTCATCGTACATACCACCACCGTGTCAGTGAACGGTTCTAATAATGCCACCAATCCCTCAGATGCCGGCTTCTTCGTCTTCACCGCTGAGTGCGCAATCGGTGCAGAACCTATACCTGCCTCATTCGAAAATGCTGCGCGCTTAATCCCTTGAATCAATACCCCAACAAATCCTCCCCCAATCGCAATCGGCGAAAACGCTCCAGCAATAATCTCAGAGATCGCCCCCGGAATCGCCCCCGCATTCGTAAAGATGATGTACAAGGCTGCAACCAAGTAAATCCCACACATAAATGGCACCAAAAACGAAGTCACACGCGCAATAGACTTAATCCCACCAATGATTACTAAGCCCACTATCACTGCTAAAATAACTCCAAACTGGATACTCTCCTTGCCCTTAAAGAGACCAAAAGAATCAGAAAATTGCGATGCCGCTTGGTTCACCTGAAACATGTTGCCCGCACCAATCGCGCCCCCCACACACATCACCGCAAAGAATATCGCCAACACCTTACCAAGTCCTGCCATGCCATGCTCAGCTAAACCATCCTGCAGATAATACATCGCTCCACCGTGCGTCTTCCCCTCCTTGTCAAACTTCCTGTAGCGTACCCCTAATGTACACTCCGCAAATTTTGTGGTCATCCCACACAAGCCCATCAAAATCATCCAAAACGTCGCGCCTGGTCCACCCAATGTGATCGCCACTGCCACCCCAGCAATGTTGCCTAATCCCACAGTCGCAGACAAAGCCGCCGTCAATGCCTGGAAATGCGTAATCTGACCTGGTGAATCATCTTCCGTATACTTCCCCTTCACCGTCTTAAACGCTAAGCCCACACCCCTCAAATTGATAAATTTGAAGTAAATTGTTAGAAAAATGGCCGTCCCTCCTAAAACTACCAAAACAATCGGCAAGCCATTCCCTGCCACATTGACCGAGAAAAATACAAAGGCCTCTAACCAACCAGCCACACTATTCAGTGCCTGATCAAATCCATTCCCATCAGCAGCAGATGCAGAAGTGACTAACAAAAGAAAGCTCATCGCGAGCCACGAGAAAAATGAAACATGTGATGGGTTCCGCATATAAACAGTGGTTTGAAGCCCGAAGACTGACATCACTCTCTAGCAGCTCAAGTCAAAAACGATGCCATGAGAGATTTTCATCCCCCCTACTTCTGCCATCCACATTTCCCAGCTTTATTTACTTCACACCACCCGCCAGATCCATCACCCTCTTGCCACTATGCGCCTTTTCTTGCTCCTCGCACTCTCACTCATCGGCCTTCAGCTCAGCTATGCTGGCGGTAAAAAGCCTGCTCCCATCAGCATCACTTTCCATACCGAAGCCACTAACCTCGAATCCAAAAAACTCAGCTTCGAAATCGATACTCCAAAGGGCAAACGCTACATGAGCAAAACTCCCTTCATCATGACCAGCGATATCGCCGCCTACCACGCCACCCCCTCAGAACAAGACCCTGAATTCTACAAAGTCTCCTTCCAACTCAAGCGTGCCGGCGCGAGCCGCCTCAGAGCCGTCTCTGGCCAATACGCCGGAAAATGGATCATGTGCGCCATCAATGGCAGAGTCGTGGACATGCTCTACATCGACCGCCAAGTCGATGGCCGAGTCATCACCGTCTGGCGCGGCGTCGATCAAACCATGCTTAGTGCCCTCAACCAACTCGTCCCACGCATGGGAGAATCAGAGAAAGCCTGGAAAACCCGCCTGAAATACGAAAATAAAAATCAATAATTCCCCCATGCTCAAGCGCCTCACCCTATTTGCCCTCGCCACCCTCACAGCCCTACCACTCTGGGCCAGTGCCCCATTCAAGCTTCAGCTCCCCACCGAGAACGACTTCATCTTCTCCAAAACACCGGAGAAATTCTACATGTACACCTACCGAAACTTCGAAGGTGTCGACTCCCACCCCTGGACTGCCGGGAAATACGGCTACGTAAGAACCCTCAGACGTACTGATGAAGGCGTCATCGCCACCAAATTCCACGAAGGCATCGATATTCGCCCCATCAAGCGCGACCGCTATAGCCGCCCACTCGATATCGTCGGCGCCATCTCAGAGGGTAAAGTCGTCTATATCAACCCACATGGCGGCAACTCCAATTACGGAATCTACGTCGTCGTCGAACATGACTGGGGCGCAGGACCATTCTACAGCCTCTACGCCCACCTCGCGACCACCTCCTGTAAACTCGGCCAAAAGCTCAAAGCTGGTAGCCCAATCGGTAAAATGGGTTACACCGGCTCCGGAATCAACCGCGAACGCGCTCACCTCCACCTCGAGCTCGGCGTCATGGCTAACCGAGATTTCAAAGAGTGGCACGGCGCCTACTTCAGCTCACCCAACCACCACGGTGTCTATAACGGCCTCAACATGAATGGCCTCAATATCGCCGAACTCTTCATCCGCCACAAAGCCAACCCCAATCTAACGATTACCCAATTCATCGATAAAATCCCCACCTATTACAAAGTGACTGTCCCCAGACGCCGCGACCTCGATCTAGCAAAACGCTACCCGTGGATGCGCAAAGGTAACCACAGCGTCATGACCCCAGCCTGGGAAATTAGCTTCGCCTCATCCGGCTTCCCACTTGCGATTACCCCAAGTAATCGCGCCGTCGTCCGCCCCACAGTCACCTTCGTCAAGCCCACACAATCAAACCATCGCTACCATACAAAAGGCATTCTCACTGGCACCGGCAAACAAGCCAGCCTCACCAGCCTCGGCCAACGCGTCATCAGCCTCATGACCAGTAGCTTCCTCGACTAAGAAGATCCCACCACCTAAAATAATGTGAGCTGGTGGGCACACCAACGTGCCAGTTCCCGGTCTTCCTCACTCTCCCCCCACTGGGCGCGTAATTCATCCCATAACTTTCCTGAACGCCTCAGGTAGTCCCTCGCTTGACTCTTCTGGCCACGATCCATCTCCATCTCTGCTAGATCACATAAAATCATCGCCTTGAGGCGACGCGCCTCCATCGCTTCAAAACACCCCGCCCCAACAAGAACCTCAGATAGAATCCCTATCGCCCCCTCAGCGTCGGCCTTCGCCTTCGCCGATTGCATCTGCATCATGCTGCGCTCCCAAAGCATAGCCGCTCGTCGATAGTGCGCAGCTGCGCTGCCACCATCCTCTTGAGCCAATTTCTCTAGCAAAACGACCTGCTTGTCCATCCGCTGGATCGCAACACTGCGATAGCCTTTGTCCCAAGCAATGAATGCTTTCATTCCCTCCAATGAAGACTGCAATAACACATCCCCACCTCCTTCACTAAGACACTTGCCAGCTCGTGCTAATAACGTATCAACCTTCTTCATTTCCCTCTCTCTGAGGCATCTCTCAGCCATCATAATGTCAAGCCTAGCCAAGGCCAAATGCGCCTTTCTCTTCTCAGGATGATGCTCCAGTATCCATTCCGCCTGCTCCCTCACAACCGCGTGCACCTTTTCCTCCCAATCCTTATTGCTACTCGGCCAGCTACTCATCCCTGAGCCAAGCTCGAGTAACAAGCTGCGAATCGAGTATGCCTCAGGATTCACCTCCACCACTCTCCCCAGCAAATCGACCGCCAACAGGTAGTGCCCAAGCGCCCCCCTGGCATCCTCTTTGAGATGAATATCCCCCTCCAGCTTGGCAAACATCCCTAGTACATAAGCCCTTTCAAGCCCTTCTGCATCCAAGGCCTTAGCCCATTCCTTCCCCACTCTCACCCACTCTGCTGCTTCCTTTTTCTGCTGCCTTGCTTGATGCGCCAAGGCCTGTTGATAACAAATACGAGACAGAACCATCGGACGCTCGTGTTCTAGCCCCGCTAATTCCCAATCTCCCTGTTCCAGAGCCTCGCGATCATACGCACCAGCGAGGGCCGCAGCATAGGCTACACCCAACTGAATCTTCGCACTCGCCTCCTCAAGCCCCTCACTCTCCTCTATCTTCTTCTGAATTTCTAACCATCGAGTACGCAGCTTCTCATCCCTCTGCTTTTCATTCTCCAAATCAAGCAAAGGAGCATGCCGTGACTCAGTTTTCAGCACGTACACCTCCTGCACCAGTGAAACCATATCGCGCATTGTCTCCTTCCATTGCTCTATCTCAGCCGCTGCTGCCTGGCTCGATTGCACATACTCTTGCTTGCCTAGTTCAAATGCTTGGCCGCGCCTCTCCAATGCAGCTCTCTCCCTCACAAGAACCTCAGCGCTCTCCGCGGCTAGCGCCTTCTCCTGAGCCACACGTCGTTCACTCTGGTCAAGCTTCTCAAGCACTGCATCATGCTTTGCCTCCATCTGCCCCAGACTACGTGTCACATACACCCAGTGACTGACGCCACCAACCACAAGTGCTGCCGCCGCTACTACTGCAGCTCGTCGCCCCCATAATTGGATAAAGGGCTTCCAATCCTTCTGCTGCTGAGGCGTATGCTCTTCAGCAATCACCGGCTCCTGTGAAACTTGAGTCGCCTCCATGCGCTCACGTTTTTCTTCTTCACTGAGGTACTGGTACCACCAAGCTTCGTCCAGTTCCTCCCTTTTCTTCTCCTTGTCGTCGTTCATCTATGAGTTTACTCATTTGAGTTACGGGGAATTATACTTCCGGGGAGTCACACACACTGCAAACATGCTAAGAAGCTCATACCTCTCCCATGCCGCCACGCTGCGTGAACGCGCTTGTAGTCCCAAAAAAACATTTTCTCCAACCCTAAAACATTATTTTTCTTCAATCATCCCATCGTCACAATTTCGTAACACCCACCAAAATGTGGATTTTTGACACCTCATAATGGATAAATCGCCACTTTCCCCCTAGATAAGTGGAAATATCCTCGTTCAATACACCCATGACCAATCGCTTTCTCGCCAGCATACTGACCCTCTGCACCAGTCTCCTCCTCACCTCCCACCTCAGCATTGCCGCCACACAAAAAACCGTTCTCATCACCGGAGCTAATCGAGGACTAGGGCTCGAACTCACCAAACACTTTGTTAATGACGGCTACCACGTCATAGGCACTGCACGTAAACCCGATAAAGCCACGGAACTCAAAACGACCAAAGCCGAAATCATCCAGCTCGACGTAACTTCCGACCAGAGTATTGCATCAATGGCTAACTCTCTCAAAGGCCGCACTATCGATATCCTCATCAACAATGCGGGTTACTTTGGGCCAAAACTCATGACTGAGAAACCTGCCACCCTCAAGGACCTCACCAAAAAAGAAATGCAAGACTGCCTCGCAGTCAACACCCTCGGCCCCATCTTTGTCACCCAAGCACTCCTCCCCAATCTTCAGAAAAGCTCCCAGCCCATCGTCGTCAATATGTCCACCCGCGCATCCATCCTCACCCATAAAACCGGTGGCAACGCCTACGGCTACAAAGTCAGTAAAACAGCCCTCAATATGGTCACCCGAACCATGGCCGCTGACCCCAGCCTCCGTGGTGCCATCGTCATCTCTCTCGCCCCTGGCCATAACAAAACTGATATGGGCACCCACTGGGCCAACCTAGACCCCACCCAAAGTATGGCAAAGGTCAAAACCCTCATCACCTCCCTCACCCCCAAACACCATGGCGGCTTCTGGTTCTTCGACGGGAGCCCCAGACCATGGTAATTCCCCCCCATGTCGTGTGTCACGGGAGCGTAGTGCTATCCCATAGCTCTGCGCTCCCACCCCATCCACCACTTAGATTCACACCACACCATGCCTGAGACATCCCGATTTTCCCGAATCACCCAAATAAAACCCCAAGAGACCCTCAATACAGCCCTCGCATTCCTTTTCATCTTCACCCTCATGGCCTCCTACATGATCTTGAGGCCGGTCAGAGATGCCCTACCCAGCGATTGGGGAGATGTCAGCCGCGCAACCCAATGGAGTTACACCTTCATCGTTTCCACCATCGCCGTCTCACTTTACAACCTCTGTGCCGCTAAACTCTCACTCAAGAAGCTCGTACCCTCCACCTTTATCTTCTTTGCAATCAGCTTTTTTGCCATTTACTCCGCATTCTCCCTTGGCTTTGACCCCGCCCTCCTCGGTAAAATTTTCTATGTCTGGAGCAGCGTATTTAGCCTGTTCCACCTCTCAGTCTTCTGGAGCTACATCTCCCAACACCACTCAAAAGAACAAAGCAAACGACTCTTTGGCTTAATCAACACTGGAGCCAGCGCCGGTGCTATCGCAGGCCCACTCATCGTCATCCTGCTCGTCAAAAGCATGGAATTACAAAATATCCTGCTCGTTACCGGTATCGCCCTCTGCTGCGTCCTCCCGATCATCTTCACCCTCAATAGAAGGTTCGCCGACGTAGAGCACAGCAATGAGTCACAAAGCGCCCTCAACCCCAACCCCTTCTCCGGATTTGCCGAACTTATCACTCACAAGCGACTGCTAGGTATCGCCAGCTTCATCTTCCTCTTCTCCGGCATCAGCACCTTCTTCTATGTCACCCAAAGTGACCTCCTAGCCGATTACTCCAGCAGCGAACGTAAAGAGTTGCTAGGTTCTCTAGACCTCATAACCAATACCCTCACCATTCTGCTAGGAGCCTTCGCTGCAAATCGCATATCCAGAAAGTTTGGCCTCTCTACCGCCCTCTCCATCGTCCCATTCATTACTGCAGCCCTCCTCATCCTCCTCTCCTTTAACCCCGCCACCTTCCTCGTGCTAGCCCTCCAAGTGCTACGCAAAGCCGGCAACTACGCCATCACCCGCCCCGCTCGTGAAATCCTCTACACTGGAGTCGATAAAGAAGCCCGGTTCAAAACCAAACCCATCATTGACGTCGCCGTCTACCGCGGTGCCGATGTCTTCTGGATCTGGGTGCTCGCCTTCCTAGGAGACGGCTTCCTCAACCTCTCATTGCCTGCCCGCCTTGCCATCGGAGCGGGTGTCGCACTTCTCTGGGGCACCTTAGGCGTCTACCTAGGACGCCGACACGAAAATGACGAATACCAAAGCTCTCCTAATCTGCGCTATTCCCCTGACTCAGCTCAAGCCCCCAACTAGCGCATCCCAGATGGGTTGATGCCATTGAACTTCTTGAACACCTTCGTGAACGTCTGACTATCCGCGTACCCTAACTGGGCCGCAATAGTTGCCACCTTCATACGCGTCGCACCTAACAAATACCGTGCCCTGCGCATTCTCAAATAGGTCACCTGCTGCTTAGGACTGCGTCCAAATTGCCTGCGGCAAAGCCGCCTAAGCTGCTCCTTACTCATATGAGCTAAGCCAGCCATCTCTTCCAAACTCCATGCATAGCCTAGGCGCTTCTCTACCTCAGTCCACACCCTCCACAAACGCTCATCCTCCACCTTCGGCCTCGCAAAATGCACCACGTATCTGTGGATCAATTCCACCCATAAATTCTGCGCAGATAAACATTCTCCCGACACAGATGCTGCGTGCAAACCATAGATCGCATGCTTCAAGGGCTCAGGATCAAATTTCCCGTGCACCGGAGACATCGCCGTCACCACTGGCTGACTTCCCAAATCTTCCAAATATTTCACCCAAACAAAGCTCCATTCCTCCCCCTCTAAGGCACGAATCGAATTGAACGCATAGGGAGGCAAAAGACAGGCCTCACCAGACCTCAACACCTCCCACTCACCATCAATTAATACCTCTCCCACTCCAGCCACCGTCGCTACCATACAACTCCCAGATTGATAACTACGAGTTAACTCGTAGGGGTATCCCGTAGTTTGAAATCCAGTGTGGGCTATCCTGTGATGCCACAGTAAAGGACAATGAGGACACTCGCGTAACCTCTCGTCCCCACTGTCGCCAGCTATCAGAAAACGATCGATCATCCTTTCCCTGACATCAACATCAGTAAGCTTATCCATCACAACTCTTATAGTCTAGTTATCTCTGTCCTAATAGGCCTAATTCAACTTATGGCCCATAGACGGTTGCCGGCTCTATCCCATACTCAATGCTTCATTTTGGATGCCTCATGAACCTAACTACGAGACTGAACCCTATCAACTGCTAGATCAATGCTGCGTGGGTGAGGCATTTATACTGCACTTCATTGATGATATTTTTGAAAAGCTCAGCTAGGTAAAATATAGCTACTTCAGTGCATTAAACATGGACTCAAATCACAGCAGAACACCTACATATTCAGACGAATCGCCCCCCTAACTAGCAATATTTCACCACTCAAATAGACAATTATGAGTACCCACCCTTGTGTCTTAGATTCGATCACCCTAACACAGACGTAATAATTAGGTCTCCAGTGACAGAGCATGAGAACTTAGGAAAATTCATCGCAGTTAAACTTCGTAAACCTAAATGATACTCACCTCATCAGTTTGGAGATCTTTTAATCTTCTTAGCATTTGTTTTACCCTGTTTTCTCGGTGCTGATTAAGTTTGAAGCAATCCAACATCAACTGATAGAATGGAGCATGAATAACACTCGTCATATTAACGATGGAGCTAAAATCTATCTGAATGGTCTGGGATTGGGATCAATAGCTACAGCCGTTTATCTGGTACAAAAGGTAGGTTTTGAGCCTAAGGATATCCATATTTTCGAACAGAACCCTGAGAAAGATTTAGTCGGAGGCTCATGTGACGCATCGACCAAGATCATCGATGGCAAGCCTGTCTATTTCATGCGCGGCAGTCGGATGTATGAAGACAAAGTGTATTGCTGCACGAAAGAGCTCTGGTCACTCATCCCTTATAACGACCATGAGTCATGCCTAGATGACCATGAACGCAATCGAGAAGAATGCAAAGTCGATACGGTAGTTCGACTATTACACGCAAATGGAGAAAAAGACAGTGGTCACAACCTTGGTCTGGGAGCCAGAGAGAGTATGGAGATGGCGCGATTAATGGCGACACCTGAGTCATTGATACCTGACGACGCAAAAATTACAGACTACTTCAGCGATACTTTCTTTGAAACTAATTACTGGTACATGTGGCGGGCTCTCTTCGCCTTCCAACCATGGCATTCTGCTGTCGAAATGCGCCGTTATATGCGGCTATTCTTCCACAGGATGTCAGATATGGAGAAGATGACTTCTCTTGAGCGTACTCGCTATACCAATTATCACTCTCTCGTTTTACCAGCACTCAGGCTATTAGATGATAAAGGTGTAAACATTCATTACAACACTCGCATCACTGATGTGGACTTTACGGGAAATGAAGACCAGCGCTGGATCAAACGGTTACACATAGAAAATAGAGAAGGCGTAGTACTAAGCCCAGTAGAGGTGCAAGCTCAAGATAGAGTTTTCCTAACAATTGGTTCCATCGTGTCCAATCACTCATTTGGCTCTCATCATGAACCCGTCTCAATGTCACAAAAAGGCCCTCTTGGAGGTGCTTATCTATTGTGGCAGAAGATATCATCCAAACAGACTGGCCTAGGGCGACCTGAACGTTTTATGCGTGATGTATCACTATCTAAAATGATGCATTTCACAGTGACTTTTAGGGGGAATCTATTTGAGCGAAAATTCCAATGGCTGGTTGAACGCCAAATGGGACGACAGAGCCCATTACCACTCACGCAATCACCTTGGATCATGCATGTCCATACCTACCGTCAACCCTTCTTCCCTGCACAGGCAACTGATAGCTGTGTGATCTGGGTTTCTGCATTAGGAGATCACCATTCAGGAGAATTCATAAAAAAACCTATGCATGAATGTACAGGGCGAGAGATTTTAGAGGAACTTCTTGGTCACTTATGGCCCGACATCGATGAGGATGAAAAAGTTGAAATCCTCGACACTTCTCACTGCATTCCATGTCGACTACCCTATGGCATATCTCAGTTCTTACCTCGTGCGCAGGGCGACCGCCCACCTGTAGTACCAAAAGGCTCTCAAAACTTTGCTTTGTTGGGCCAGTTTGTTGAAATCCCAGACGGGATTGTCTTCACCACGGAATATAGTGTACGTGGTGCGATTATCGCCATCAAGGAACTGGTTGACTCATCCATATCGCCACCACCCATGTATTTTGGCCAGCATGATCCATGGACGAGTTTAGCAACAGCCAAGGCCGTCATCAGATAGATAACATTCCTACCTCTATCCATTAGAGATCTATGAAATAGAGAGCTGCTGCTCGTGGTCATAATGACAAAAGCCCCCTGCCTTTACATGCCCCATAAGACATAAAAAACGCTCTCATATAACACGAGAGCGTTTTGAAATCTAAACTTTTAGTACGGTTCGGCAGAGATCTAACTACCGTTTACTAACGACTGCCTAGTTGAGCCTTAGAGCATTCCAACAAGGGTCTTGCCCATTTCAGAAGGAGTCTCGGAGACTGCGATGCCGCACTCAGCAAGGATCTTCTTCTTCGCTTCAGCTGTGTCGTCAGCACCGCCAACGATCGCACCAGCGTGACCCATACGGCGTCCCGGAGGCGCTGTAGCACCAGCGATGAAACCAGCGATTGGCTTCGAACAGTTGTCCTTCGCCCAACGTGCTGCTTCAGCTTCTGCGTTACCACCGATTTCACCGATCATAATGATCGCTTCTGTCTCAGGATCGTCATTGAACATCTTGAGAACGTCGAGGTGGGAAGTACCGTTGATTGGGTCACCACCAATACCCACACATGTGGACTGGCCGTAACCGAGTTCTGTAAGCTGGTAAACAGCTTCGTAGGTAAGAGTACCTGAACGGGAAACAACACCTACGTTACCACGCTTGTGAATGTAACCTGGAGCGATACCGATACGGCAACCACCGTGAGAGTTCTCGCCAGTACCTGGAGTTACGATACCTGGGCAGTTAGGACCGATAAGACGAGTCTTGGAACCCTGCATCGCTGCCTTCACACGCATCATGTCAGCCACTGGGATACCCTCAGTGATTGCCACAACAAGATCGAGCTCAGCGTCCACAGCTTCGAGAATTGCATCAGCTGCGAATGGCGGTGGAACGAAAATTGCGGAAACTGTAGCGCCAGTTTCTTTTGCTGCGTCAGAAACAGTGTCGAAGATTGGAGTCTTCTCACCGAATGTTTGACCGCCTTTACCTGGAGTCACACCAGCAACGATCTGTGTACCGTAGTCGATAGAAAGCTGTGCGTGCTTACCACCGAAACCACCAGTGATCCCCTGAACGAGCACCTTGGTGTTTTCATCTACTAAAATTGCCATAATATTATTAAGTTTAAAAGTTTGCAGTTCTCAGTTACCAGTTAGCCGTTTTGTAACTCCACTGAGTTAATGAGACCTTGTAGCATTTTTGAGATCTGTTTGTTTTCGTTTATTAGTTCGTTAGATTGTTCTGTTGAAATAATTTCCAGTTTGGTCGCTAAGTAAAGTTGAGTTCTTAGTTCTCCGTTGGAGCCTTTGGCTATTCTAAGAAACCGGATGAAATCTGGCTTTGTATCACGTTCCTGCCCTTCTGCTATATTTGAAGGCACAGAAACAGCCGATCTTTCCATCTGATTTTTTAATCCATAGTCTTTAGTCTCTTTCAGTGTTTTATAAATAACCAACGCCTGTCGACATGCCTTCTTCCAAACTTCCAAATCTTCAAACGACTTACTCATTTATCAAACTGGGAACTGGAAACTGACAACTGGGAACTAAAGATTGTTAGGCAGTCTTGACTGCCTCAACAATCTTCTGTGCTGCATCGTTGAGGTTGTCTGCGGAAATAACAGCAAGGTCAGACTCTTCGATAAGCTTCTTACCAAGCGCTACGTTTGTACCTTCGAGGCGAACAACAAGTGGAATAGTAAGCTCTAGTTCAGCTGCCGCTGCAAGAATGCCTTCTGCAATGATGTCACACTGCATGATACCACCGAAGATGTTCACGAGGATACCTTCTACGTTAGGGTCAGAAAGGATGATCTTGAATGCTGCAGAAACCTGCTCCTTAGTCGCACCACCACCTACGTCGAGGAAGTTGGCTGGCTCACCACCACAGTGCTTGATGATGTCCATGGTTGCCATCGCGAGACCTGCACCATTCACAAGACATGCAATGTTGCCGTCGAGACCAATGTAGTTGAGGTCAAACTTAGAAGCTTCCACTTCACGTGGGTCTTCTTCTGTTGTGTCGCGCATTTCTACGATCTCTGGATGACGGTAGAGTGCATTGTCGTCGAAGCCAAACTTCGCGTCGAGTGCGAGAACGTCACCAGCAGGTGTTACGACGAGTGGGTTGATTTCCACCATGTCACAGTCACAGGCGATGAAGAGCTTGAAAAGATTCTTCACCAGCTTAGCGAATTGCTTCGCTTGATCACCAGCAAGCTCGAGAGCTGCTGCAAGCTTACGAAGCTCGTATGGCTGAAGACCTGCGAGTGGGTGTACGAACTGACGGATGATCTTTTCAGGAGTCTTTTCAGCAACTTCCTCAATGTCCATACCACCCTCTGTGGATGCTACGATCACTGGGCTTGCGGAACCACGATCCATGAGAATCGCAAGGTAAAGTTCACGCTCGATGTCAGCGGACTCAGCGATCATTACCTTGTTCACGAGACGACCTGCTTCACCAGTCTGGTGCGTGACAAGCGTCTGACCAATCATCTGACTAGCAAGCTCGCCTGCTTCTGCAGGTGTCTTAGGGAAGTGAACACCACCCTTGAAACCATTTTTGAAAGTACCCTTACCACGACCACCTGCGTGAACCTGGGCCTTAATTACTAGGTCGTCGCCGCCAATTGCCTTGGCTGCAGCTTCCGCTTCTTCAGCTGTGCCTGCTACAATACCCTTAGGGCTTGGCACGCCAAACTTCTCGAATAGCTCTTTAGCTTGATACTCGTGAATATTCATGACTGTGAACGCCTTCATGGCGTAACGCGCGCGTTCTACGGGTATGACACAGAACGGTCAAGGTGAATCCGACTCCATTTGGAAAACTTCGTCGCTTTCTCATCACTCTTGATCATCAATCAAATGAATCACACTCATCCCCTCACACCCACTAACTTATCCTAACGGCTGTGTCTAATTCCTCTAAACTAACATAATATCCATACCCAAACACCCGTTGCATTTCTGTTGCCTTTTCCAAAAATCCATTAGATCCTCGCGCATAGCCATTATGGAACTCGACCTCATTGATGCCCAAATCGACCTCTCCAAATTCTCTCCCAGAGAAATCGAAGAGGTGCTGGAAGACCCCTTCACCATCCGCTTCCTACCTGATCACGACCGCCAAGATGGCGAGTCGAGATACTACATGATCGGCCGCACCGTAGGCGATAGATTCCTCTTCCTTAGCTTCTCCACTGATGGCAAAAAAGCTCGTATCTACGCCGTCCGCGAAATGACCGATGCCGAAAAGCGCTTCTACGACCGCCGCTACGCAGAATTTAAATAATCTCATGAAGACAATCTACCAATGGGCTGAAATCCCCGAGTTTCAGAACGAGCAAGAAGAAGCCGAATTCTGGAACCAACACGAACTCGATGCCAAACTCATGGTTGGCTCAATTCACGAGCCAGATTCTAAAGAATCTACCACCATCACCCTGCGCTTTGACCCCAGAATGCTCTCACGCATCAAGCGCATGGCTCGCTCACGCTACCTTAATTACCAGTCCATGATGAAACAATGGCTCTCGGAACGCCTTGAGGAAGAAGCGCGCCGTTCCGGATCTTCCGAATAGCCCCTCACCCTATGATCCGACTCACTCGACGCTTCATCCATTTCGGAAAAAAGCGTCCCATATTTTGGATCCTCGCTTGGGCCTCGTGGTTTATCACCCTCTGGATCCTCTCTTCAGGTAACCCCGCACCTGAAAAGACTCCCGATATCCCACACTTGGATAAAATCGTCCACTTCGGCTACTTCTTCGGCGGCGCAGGCCTCTTCTGCGCTTGGCTCACCCACCACTTCCAAAACCTTTCCTCACGAACCTGTGTCCTCATCTCGACCCTCATGGGCGCCATAGTTGGCATTATCGATGAATACCACCAAAGCTTCACTCCCGGTAGAAGTGGCAACGACCTAGGTGACTGGATTGCAGACACATCAGGAGCTCTCGTGGGCGCTATCACCATGCTCTGGGTGATCAAGTTAACATCCACCCCCAAAAAAAGCGCTCATACCTCCAACTAGGCCACACCACTCCCCACCTTCTCGTGGTGAAATATTTTTCACTCCCAAGCTTGACAGATCCCGCATTCCTTCTTAGCTTCCGCGCCCGACCTGATTTTAACAAAAATTTTCTATCAATACCATGCGTGGAGTAACTATCAACAAAGGTGAGCCAGTAGATCGCGCCCTCAAGCGCCTTAAGTCCCTTCTCGACAACGAAGGCATCCTCGAAGAAATGCGCCGTCGCCGTGCATTCGAAACACCAGTTCAGCGTGCACAGCGTAAAGCTCGCTCAGCATCTAAGCGCAACCGTCAGCGCTTCCGTTACACAAGCCCAACTCAAGACGCAGCAGCTGCTGCAGCTAAAGAAGCTCGTCTTTCGGCTGACGCATAAGCAAACCATTCAGGTCAGATAACTTTCGGGGCATCCTTTTCCAAAGGATGCCCCTTTTTTATTCCCTACACCCCCGCCAAGCACCAAGCTCCACCCCATACCCTCATACGAGCACCATTATTTGAGACAAGAATGCTGCCCCATTCCCCTAATACCCAACAAGAGCTACGATTAATGCTTGGAATCTCCCACCATTCCAACTACCAACAGCCCAGCAGTCGACAGCCATGCGAACCTTATACATTCTTTACAAAAAAGAGCTTAAGCACTTTCTAACCACCCCTTTCGGTTGGATCGTCCTAGCTTTTATCATGCTTCTGCAGGGGTTTTCTCTCACCTCCGTGCTCGAGCAATATGAAAAAGCGCCCGTGCAGGTCAACTTGCTCTTCTCCACTTTGTCCACCCCCATCTTCTGGTTCTATTTCATCTTCATCTTCCCTCTCATCACGATGAAGCAATTTGCAGAGGAAGAAAGAAGCGGCACCCTCGAAAGCCTCATGACAGCTCCCGTTACTACCTGGCAAGTTGTCTTCTCCAAATACCTCTCGTCCTACACCTTTTACCTCGTCCTCTGGCTCCCAATATTGCTCCACCTGCAAATCTTCTCCTGGGTCACTGGCACACCCGCCCCTGTCGTAAATGCCGAAATTTTCGGTGCTTTCGGCATCCTCATGCTCATTGGCTCATTCTTCATCGCCGTCGGAATCTTAGCCTCAGCTCTGACCTCTAGCCAAATCATTGCCGCCATCATCACCTTTGGCGCCCTCGTGTTCCTGATTTTCATGGGCCTTATCCCCAGCATTGCCGGTGATTCATTCCAAGGTGCCGTCCTCTTCCACTACATCTCAGTCCATGAACATCTCTCCTACTTCTCTCGTGGACTCGTAGACCTCAGGCCCATTGTCTTCTACCTATCAATGGCCACCTTTACTCTGCTTCTTACCCACCACATCGTCGATTACCGACGCTGGAAACACTAATCGCGCCCATGGCTGATAAACCAAACTCAACTCAAACTGAGCTGCTCGACGACACTTCTGCTGAATCCTCCTCAGTGAAGAAGATCAACCGCTTTGGCCTTGGGACTCTCGCAATCTTCCAGCTCGCCCTCGCCTTCATCTCTGTCGTCTTACTCAACTTTCTCTCCTGTACCAACCACCAACGCTTCGACCTCACCCGTCACGCCGATTACACTCTCGCTGAAACTACCACCCAGTTTCTCGCCAGCCCAGAGGTACAACAACGTCAACTTCCCATCAAAATCAAAGCGGTTCTGAAACAAGAATCCCCCTACTACCTCAGACTCCGAGCCCAACTCGAAAACTACAAGAGACTCTCCGAGAACAATATCGAACTCGAGTTCATCGACCCAATCCACGATCGCGACCGCCTCCAAGACTTCGCCACTACCTACCAACGCAAAGTCGCCGCCGAAACAATCCTCATCGATGCCCGCAACGCTCTCGTCGATGCTGAAAGCTCTCCAGATGAAGAGAAAATCGACTTGGTAAAGCACATCCGTAGCATCCCCATCGATATGCTCTTCGTCGAAGATATCGACCGCTACAATCAAAAGTATATCTCCGCGTGGAATGATGAAGCCGTCATCACCTCTGCCCTAGTGAGTGCCGTTGAGGGCACCCCTAGACGCTTCTACTTCATCGTCGATAAAGCACGTATCGACGAACAAACGAAAGGCACCCCAGCTTGGAAAAACTTCCAACGCCTCCTCAACCAACAAAATATCGAGCTCCTCCCCCTCCAAATCTCTGCCACCGAGAAAATCCCTGAGGACGCTGAGGGAATCGCCATCATCGGTCCCGCATTCGACTTCGATGAACGCGAAATTGATACCATCACCGAATACTGGGACCGCCCTTCCGCCAGCATTTTCATCACCCTCGACCCACAAGCTAAGCTCAAATACCTCAAACGCTTCCTCCGCGAATACGGAATCTCACCACAAGATAATCGCGTCATCAGTAAAAGCACCAGCGGCCAGACTCTCACCGCCGCCCGCGCATTCTTTACTCAAGGACCAGAACCAAACAAAGGGCTCGCGCATCAGGCAACGCAACTCGACGGCCCAAGCTCAGGCCTCGAAGTCATGAGTAAAAATGACCGTCTCACCATTCGCAATATCAACCCCTTCTCACTCATCCAGGCTGCTGACGGTTGGTGGGGAGAGAGTAAATACGCCGCACCAAACCCAAGCTTCGACCCACGTGAAGATCAAGGTATCATCGAAGGTGCTGCCAACCCAACTCCCGTTCATATCGCTGCAGCCGTAGTACGTGGCCGTGAAAATAGTGACCTCACAGCCCCTCTTACCTCCCGCATGGTTGTCGTCGCTAATACTGACTTTCTCCGACCAGAAAATGAGCGCGAAGAAATGAGCCAATTCCTCAACTCCACAGTCAACTGGCTCATCGGCCGTGAAAGCCTCATTGGCATCCCACCAAAGTCCGTATTCAGAAAGAAAATCACTATCCAAGCGGCCCACAAATCCTTCATCGATCAGCTCATCCTCATTTATCTCCCGGTGACCACCTTACTCATTGCTCTGGTGATTTGGAATAGCCGACGCAACTAACACCCTTTTGCACACTTGAAGACCTTTGTCTCCATCTTCCTGATTCTCAGCACCGTCGCTCTCAGCATCATGAGCCTCGTGCAACTCGGCCAAGTCGACTTCGCTAGCGAGTTTTCCAACGCCGACGCCAAGCCCACAAACACCAGACTCTTCGATCACGACCTCCGCGCCACCGCCAATGTAGTCATAGAAAGTAATCGCTTCCCTACTCACGCATTTTCCTACAGCCCAGAAAATGGACTCTGGATGGGCGTTGAGCCATGGCAAGATCGCGCCGACGGCCCCAAAGCCATCGAAAAACTGGTCCTCTTCGCCCTCAATGCGGAAATTCAAGACAGCCTCCCGGCCACCCCCGACAACCTACAAGCCCTCGGATTCGAAGAGCAAGCAATCAACATCCTCTTCACCAATAGCCTCAATGACACCATCGCCAACTTCTCCATCGGCGCCACCTCAGCTTGGCATAAAAAAATCGAAGGCAAACAAGAACTCCTCATTCCAACCGTCTATCTTCGCCTGAGAAACTCCGACCTGGACGACCACATCTACCTCTGCACCGACACCACCGGAGACATTCAGAAACTCTTCTCCGATAAACTCACCCATTTCCGCGACCACCGCCCATTCGCACTCAACATCCAAACCCTCAACCAAGTCAGACTCCTGCGGGACAAAACGGAAATCCTCCTCACCCATCCCACCCCCAATGCCCCCTGGATGCTCACCAAGCCACTCGAACTTCCAACCGACCGCTCAGCCGTCATGAAGTTCCTCGCCAACCTCTCAAAACTTGAAGCGATTGCCCTCCACTCCACCGACTCAGTCACTCTCCCAGAATCCAGCGATAGCCAATTCGAAATCGCAGTCACCACATTTGGCTCAGATGATGAGACGACTCTGAAAGTATTCCCCCCCACCGAAGGTGCTGGCTCGTGTTACGCCACCGTCAGTAACCGCGATGTCGTCTTCGAACTCCCCCTCATCGCCACCCCCAATACCTCGAACTATATTACCCAACTCCCGAAGTCGGTCAATGAACTGCGCTCACGCCAGATGATGCAATGGCCAAAGGCGCTCCGCGCAGACCTGCGCTCGGTCATTATCCGCACTCCCGCAGCACTCGCTGAACCCGTCATTATCGGGCGCATCCCCGGCGAGCCCTACCAGCTCATCACCAATGAGGGCAAACAAACCATCGATGAAAGTGTCTTCGCTTCTCTCATGCAATCTCTGGCTGCCACCCCCGTCAAAGATTTCGCCAGTGACGCCGCAACCGATTTCTCCCCCTTCGGCCTCGATCAACCACTTCTTCTTATCGACTTCCTATTCTTTGAAGGTCAGCCAATCCAACTGCGCTTTGGAAAAGTCACTCAAGCCGCCACCACCGCCAACACCCCACCAACGGAATCCTACTTCGCAAACCTCCGCGGAAGCCCTATCGTCTGGGAAGTCAACTCCGACCTCATCTCCAAAATCCCCACACGCTCCTGGCTCTGGAAACCACGTGAAATCTGGACCCTCCCAGTCATCGATATCACCCAATTCACCGCTCAGCGTAAAGGACAAGAAAAACTCACCGTCAACTACGACTACCTTGAGGACACCTTCACCGCCACACTCGGCGATCAAGACATGACCCCCAACCTCCTGCCACAACGCGCAAAATTCTTCCTTAACGAAAACCACGTCCTCACCGCTCAACGCCGCCTCAGCCCCAACGACCCAGCCGCCCACGAGGCCCTCAAGGACCCCATCTTCACCACCACTATCACTGTCCAAGAATTTGACAACCAAGGGCTCCCATCACAACTTTCCACCTACCAGCTTGACCTGGCAAAACCAAACAAATCTGGCTCAAGCGCCTTCTACTACGCTAAAGCCAATAACATAGAAGGCTACTTCACTCTCAATATCGAAACCGTGCGCAAGCTCGCCGCGCTTGACCTCTTCGAAGACCAAGACTAAGCGCAGCTCCACATTCATTCCTAGCCATGAACCTAGAGATCCGTCAGCAATTTCCCGTTCTCGACCAGCAGATCAATGGCAGACCGCTCGTCTACCTCGATAATGCTGCCACCGTGCAGAAGCCGCTCGCTGTTCTGGAAACCTCGCGCCGCTATTACTCAGAGATCAATGCCAACATCCACCGCGGTGTCCATTACCTCTCGCGAAAAGCCACCGACGCCCACGAAGCTGCCCGCACCACGATCGCCAAGTACCTCAATGCCCCTCACGAACACGAGATCATCTTCACCTCTGGTACCACAGATGGGATCAACCTCGTCGCAGACACACTCGCCCTCTCAGGCAAAATCACCTCCGACGACCACATCCTCATCTCTGGCCTCGAACACCACTCCAATATCGTCCCTTGGCAAATGCTCTGCCAACGCACCGGTGCCACTCTCGATGTCATCCCCGTCACCGACTCTGGCGAGTGGGATCTCACTAATATCGATGCCCTCCTAACCAGCAAAACAAAACTCGTCGCAGTCAACCAAGTCTCAAACGCCCTCGGTACCATCAACCCCATCGAGACTGTTATTAAAAAAGCCAAAGCTCACGGTGCTTGGACACTCATCGATGGTGCACAATCCACCCCACACATGGCCATTGACCTCCAAGCTATCGACTGCGACTTCTTCGTCTTTTCCGGCCACAAAACCTACGCACCCACCGGCATCGGCATCCTCTGGGGACGCTCCGAACTTCTCGAAATGCTCCCACCTTGGCGCGGTGGTGGTGAAATGATTAAAGAAGTCACCTTCGAAAAAACCACCTACAACGACCTTCCCTTCAAATACGAAGCCGGCACCCCAAATATCGAGGGAGGCATCGCGCTCGCCGCAGCCCTCACGTGGATGCAAGATCTCGGCCTAGACACCATTGCTGCACACGAAAACCATCTCCTCAAGCTTGCCACCGAAGGCCTCTCTGATATTGAGGACATCATCCTCTATGGCACCGCCCCTCATAAAGCCTCAGTCCTCTCCTTCGGCATCAAAGGCGTCCACCACTACGATTTAGGAACCCTCATGGACCAGATGGGCGTGGGCGTCCGTACTGGCCACCATTGCTGCCAACCACTGATGCAGCGCTTTGGAATCACTGGAACCACCCGCGCTTCCTTTGCCATCTACAACACGGAACAAGAAGTGGATGCCCTCATCACTGCTGTAAAGAAAGCAACCATGATGCTTCGCTAGAAAAGGCTTTATCCTTTCTCCCTAATCCTTTCTACTTCTTCTAACTTTATGGTGCATCCAACAGCCATTATCTCAGACTCTGCGACCATCGGTAATGATGTTACCATTGGCCCCTATTGCGTGATCGGCGACAATGTCACTGTCGGCGACCGCTGCGAGCTGAAGTCTCATGTCGTCATTGACGGCATTACTGAAATCGGGGAAGACAATGTCTTCTACCCCTTCTCCGCTATCGGTCAACAAACTCAAGACCTCAAGTTCGCCGGAGACCCCACATTCCTAAAAATCGGTAACCGCAATACTTTCCGCGAAAATACCACCATCCATCGCTCCACCAGCACCGAAACCCCCACCACCATCGGCGATGATAATAACTTTCTAGCATATTCCCACGTCGCCCACGACTGTGTCGTCGGTAGCCATTGTATCTTTTCAAATAATGCAACCATCGGCGGCCATGTGCTCGTCGAGGACTATGTCATCATCTCTGGCCTCTCCGGCGTCCACCAATTCTGCCGCCTCGGCGCACACTCTCTCATCGGTGGTTGCACCAAGGTCGTCCAAGACGTCCCCCCCTTCACGATCGTCGATGGCTCCCCCGCCGCCGTCCGCTCGATTAACCAAGTCGGACTCCAACGCCGAGGCTTCACCGATCAGGATATCGCCTACCTCAGACGCGCATACAAACGCATCTTCCTTAAAAAAAATACCAACCTCGCAGTCTCACTCGCTGAACTCAAAATAGCCGACAGCGCTAACAACCGCCACGTCCAACACCTCATCAAGTTCCTTGATACTGCTGAGCGTGGTGTCATCCGCTAGTCACCCATGGACCTCGACGCACTCAAACAAGCGATCCAAGCACTCCCTGCCCCCCAACGCAAAGAACTCGCCATCTACCTCACCCACCTCGAGCTCGTCGATGACAGCCAGTACTTCGAAACTCTGCGCCAGCGTATGAATGACCAGCTAGACCAGTCATGGATAGATATCGAGGAACTCTAATCAAACCACTGCGTCTCCACCCAGACGCTGTCGCACTCCTCCCTCCCGCCGGCCAACGCCGTGATATCCTCCTCAAAACTCTCCGACGCATCCAAGTCACCCCCTCAGAATCCTCCGACTTTCGCTGGGAAGATACCTCCATCCAAGTCACCTGCTCAGTCGGCTACTCTATCAGCTGGTTAGAACGGGCCCAACACATTCTCATCCTCGACCTGCGCCAACAATAATCTGCGGCCCACTCGATGAGACCACTTCGTGATGGAAATGAGACAAATGACAGTGCGATGTGCGCCGCGTGAATGAAGAGCTCGCCTCATTGATTAGAACATGGCCACTCTCAACTAGAGCCCCACAATGCCCTATTCCATACTCCTAAAATGATCAGTAGTCACTTTTGAAACTCGAAGCAGTACAAGCCTGCGCTTTTTCCTTTATCCTCATGACAGCCTAACCTAACTTGCTTCCACTATGAGCGACCTCGCAGACATCAATATCACAATCACCACAAACAAAGGTGACATCGACCTCACTCTCTTCCCAGCTGACGCCCCCGTCACTGTCGCTAGCTTTCTTAACCTCGCATCACGCGGCTTCTACGACGGCATCGTCTTCCACCGCGTCATCCCGAACTTCATGATCCAAGGCGGCGACCCAACAGGCTCTGGTATGGGCGGCCCAGGCTATAAATTCGAGTGCGAATGCAAACCAGCTATCCGCAAGCACGACAAGCCAGGTATCCTCTCCATGGCCAATGCTGGACCGAACACAAATGGGTCACAATTTTTCATCACCCACCTTCCAACACCGCATCTCGACGGCAACCACACAGTCTTCGGTGAGACAACAAAAGGACAAGACGTCGTCGACTCCATCGGCCAAGGTGACAACATCGAGAAAATTACCATCCACGGTGACACCTCTGCTCTCTTCGCTGCACAAGCGGACCGCATCGCGGACTGGAATGCGGTCTTGGGATAAACCTTGACCCTTCTGGACAAACTTGACCTGTCCCTACCACTTTTAAGAAACCATCAGCCCTTCAGCCCATTGTGCTGCAGGGCTTTTTCATGCAATAGTTCCCCAATGCCTGCCATCCCATTCGATAATTCCTATGCCACCCTCCCCGAGAGCCTCTACACAAAGCTCCCCCCCGAATCCGTGCCCTCACCAAATCTCATCTGCGTGAATCGCACACTGGCTAAGAAACTCGGCATCTCACCAGAATTTTTGCAATCACCCGAAGGGCTCCAAGCTCTCTCAGGCAATGCTATCCTCCAAGGATCAGAACCTCTCGCCCAAGCCTACGCCGGGCACCAGTTCGGTCATTATTCCCCTCAGCTCGGAGATGGCCGCGCCATCCTTCTTGGCGAAATCATCAGCCCCAGCGACGACCAACGCTACGATATACAACTCAAAGGTTCAGGCCGCACCCCCTACTCCCGCGGAGGCGACGGCAAAGCCGCTCTCGGACCAGTCATGCGTGAATACATCCTATCCGAAGCGATGCACGCCCTCGGAGTCCCGACCACCCGCGCACTCGCTGCCGTCACTACCGGTGAAATAGTCGTGCGCCAAGATGGCCCTCAACCTGGTGCTATTTTCACCCGTATCGCCTCCAGCCATATCCGAGTGGGAACCTTCCAATGGTCGGCTGCCCAAGGAGACACAAACCTTCTCCGGTCCCTCGCTGACTACACGATCGACCGCCATTACCCATCCGCTCGAAATCACACTTCCCCCTACCAATCCCTGCTCTCGCAAGTCATCGATGCCCAAGCCAAGCTCGTTTCACAGTGGATGGCCCTCGGCTTCATCCATGGAGTCATGAATACCGATAACACCACCATCTCTGGCGAAACCATCGACTATGGCCCTTGTGCATTCATGGATAAATTTCACCCCAACTGTGTCTTTAGCTCCATCGATGAACAAGGTCGCTACGCATGGGGAAAACAGGCCAGTATCATCCTTTGGAACCTCACGCGCTTCGCCGAAACACTTCTTCCTCTCATAGATGAGAACACCGACACTGCCATCGCCATCGCCGAAGAGACACTCTCAAGCTTCCAGCATACCTTCGAATCACTCTACCTCGCTCGTTTCAGAGATAAACTAGGCCTCCCCCCCACTGCTCCCGTCGCCATCATCCAAGACCTCCTCCAACTCATGGCCGATCAAGAAGTCGACTTCACCCTCTGCTTCACCGAACTCACACGCAGCCTCGCTAGCAATGACAACTCACCCCTCGCTGCTCTGTTCCTCGACCCACACAGTATCACACTCTGGACCCAACAATGGAAACAACACATCGAGCCTGATTCAGCCCTCAAAACCATGCGCCAACATAATCCGGTGCGCATCCCCAGAAACCACCGAGTCGAACAAGCCATCCAAGCCGCATACCAGGGCGACTTCGCCCCCTTTCACCAACTCAATAAAGCACTCACCTCCCCCTATTCGGAATCCACTCAGCACGCCGATTTCGAATCCCCACCACTCCCCCACGAAATCGTGCGCGAAACCTTTTGCGGTACCTAAACCACAACACATTCCAAAAAACTCACCCATTCTTGTAGAAAATCCTTGCCAAGCCCCCAGAATCCATTAGAAACCCCGCACACCAAACAACACCTCGCTCGGGTGGCGGAATTGGTAGACGCGCTAGACTAAGGATCTAGTGGCCATTGCGGCCGTGGGGGTTCGATTCCCCCCTCGAGCACCACTTTTTCTCTAAAACGCTTTCCTCACCGAAAGCGTTTTTTTTTGCCCACATCCACATTCCCTCCGAGGGGGGGATGAGAACCCCTCCGCAGCAACGCAAGGACCACGGTTTGAATGCCACAGCGTGCATCACGCCGCTTCACTCAGCAATGCGGAGGAGCATTGCTAGAAACCGCATGACCTGAGCAGAGCGAAGATATTCCCCCCTCGAGCACCATTTTTTCTCTAAAACGCTTTCCTCACCGAAAGCGTTTTTTTGTGTCCACATCCACCTTCCCTCCGAGGGGGGATGAGAACCCCTCCGCAGCAACGCAAGGACCACGGTTTGAATGCAACAGCGTGCATCACGCCGCTTGGCTCAGCAATGCGGAGGAGCATTGCTAGAAACCGCATGACCTGAGCAGAGCGAAGATATTCCCCCCTCGAGCACCATTTTTTTCTCTAAGACGCTTTCCTCACCGAAAGCGTTTTTCTTGTGCCCACAAAAAAGCCCCATCAGCAAAGACTGTGAGGCTTCAAATAGGATTGAGGAGGAAAGTCCTTTAGTTGACCTTGCATGGGTTACCATACTCAGCGTGGTCCTGCACACTTGGCCATACATCACAATTGCCCTTCCCACAGCTTGCACTGCAGTTCGTTCCACCCGTATTGCAACAGGAGCTTGTAGCAAAAGCCAGCACCGCTGCGCCAGCACCAATGAGTAGTTTTATTTTAGCCATAACCTACCTTCTATCAGAATTTTAGTGAGAGGCAATACATCTCTTCAGATATCTGAATATCAGTGAGAACCAAAATAATCAAAACACCCATTTCACACTCGGCCAGCAGTCCCTCAGATTGCGACCAGCTCAATCATGATTCGCAATTCTATCTCAGCTCAATCCTCGCTCCCTATCCCGAAAAAACAACTCGCTTTTCCCGCAACCCTCAGAAACACTGCGCCCACACAAACACTATGTTTTTTCAAAATCTTGCACGACAAAACGACATTGGCGCAAACTGCTACCTCCTAGAAACGAGCGATAGCAACATCGTGCTTGATTCAGGCATGCACCCAAAAGAAGAAGGAATCGATGCTCTCCCCGCCCACCATGAACTCCCACCTCACAGTGTGGATGCCATTGTGCTCTCGCACGCCCACCTCGACCACGCAGGTACCATTCCTGTCCTGATGAGAGACCAGCAAGATGCACCTCTTTACCTCACCCAGCCCACTGCCGACCTTGCCAAAGCCCTGCTGCATAACTCGGTCAATGTGATGCAACACAAACGCCTCGAACTCGGCATCACCGAATACCCGCTCTACGGTCACCGCGAGCTCGACCGCCTAGCCACTCGCTGGGAACCCAAAAGCTACCTCACCCCATGGAAAATCAACCGTGACACCAAG
This sequence comes from Rubritalea tangerina, assembly GCF_042683245.1. Classification (NCBI taxonomy): domain Bacteria; kingdom Pseudomonadati; phylum Verrucomicrobiota; class Verrucomicrobiia; order Verrucomicrobiales; family Rubritaleaceae; genus Rubritalea; species Rubritalea tangerina. The sequence goes on along the minus strand of NZ_JBHUJB010000005.1, from coordinate 5,177 downwards.
CTCACCTTCCACGATGCCGGACACATCCTCGGCTCCGCCGGCGTCATGGTCGAATCCGACAATAAGCGGATCTTCTACACTGGAGACATCCAGTTTGAAGACCAAACCCTCATCACTGGCGCTCGCTTCCCCGAAGAACACGTCGACACGCTCATCGTTGAAACCACTCGTGGTGCCTCCCCTCGCCGCCCAGATTACGACCGAGATGAGGAAGAACAACGCCTACTCAAAGCCATCCTAGACACCCTCGAGCGTGGTGGATCTGCACTCATTCCAGTATTTGCCATGGGCAAGACTCAAGAGGTCCTCACCATGATCCATAAGTTCAAGACCGCAGGCCTCCTCCCCGAAAAAACACCGGTCTACATGGGAGGTCTCAGCACCAAGATGACCCTCCTCTTCGACGATCTCTCCGACTCAACAAGCCGCAAAGTCCCCGACTTCAAAATCCTTGAAGATATGGATATTAATACCGGCTCTAAAAAACATAAAGGCGCCCCCATCACTTACCGCCCAGGTTCCATCTTCTGCCTCTCCAGTGGTATGATGAGCGAAAATACCACCTCAAATATCTTCGCCCAAACCTTTATCTCCAACCCCAAAAATAGCCTCCTCTTCGTCGGCTATGCCGATCCAGAAACCCCCGGAGGAATTATCCGACAGACTCGTCGCGGTGATATCGTAAAACTCAGCAAAGACCAACCACCAGTCGTCCTCGACTGCCCAGTCGAAATCTTCGACTTCTCAGGCCATGCGACCCGCGATGCCATCCTCGACTACATCCTAAAAATCAAACCAAACCAAGTATTCCTCGTCCACGGTGATTCCCCAGCTCTCGAGTGGTTCCAACAACAAATCAGCCAAAAACTCCCACAAACAGAATGTGTCATCCCCACCCCAGGTAAGAAATACACACTCTAGCCAAGCAATTAAACAATCCCCCACTCAAGCCACGCTTCCACTACAGACACTCAATTTTATCGACGCCTCCCCCCAGACACAGGCACAATCAAGACCTCAATTATGAAGAAACAACTAAGCATCGCCGCATTCGGCATCGCACTCAGTTCCTCAACATTCGCTCAGGAACCCACCCCAGCTCCAGCTGCTGAAGATAAAAAAGCACCCGCCGCTGAGGAAAAGAAAACACCCGCCCTCAGCCCAGAAGAGATTAAGTCACGTACCTCCTACGGTATCGGCTACCAAAACGCTTTCCAACTCGCTAATGCTGGCCTCATCGCCTCCGACTTCGATAAAGACGCCTTCTTCAGCGGATTCCAAGAAGCACTCAACGGCGCTGAACTCAAATACACACCTGAACAACTCGACGCCGCCATGCAGGCACTCCAAGCCTCACTCATGGAACGCGATAAAAAAATTGGCGAAGAAAACCTCGCCAAAGGTAAAGCATTCCTCGAAGAAAATGCTAAAAAAGAAGGTGTCAAAACCACCGAAAGTGGCCTCCAATACATCGTCCTCGAAAAAGGTGGCGACAAAAAATACGAAGCTCCTAAAGATGCCCCCAACGGCATGGACATGCAGTCCGAGTTCCTCGTCAACTACCGCGGTACACTCATCGACGGCACAGAATTCGATAAATCACCAGAGGGCACACCCGTCCCATTCACCCTCCAAGTAGTACCTGGCTTCGCTGAAGCCCTCAAAGCTATGCCCATCGGTGCGAAATGGAAAATCTTCCTCCCCGCATCCCTCGGCTATGGCGAACGCCGCCAAGGCGCGAAACTTGGACCAAACTCCGCCCTCATCTTCGAGGTCGAACTTACCGAAATTCGTAAACGCCAAATGCCACAAGGAATGCCATTCCAGCTCCCTCCTGGCGCCATCCCAGGCCAATAAATCATCCCATCCACTTTTCCAAGCCGTTGAGAACTTCTCAACGGCTTTTTTACTTCTCAAAATTCCAATCCAACGCATATTCCTAACATGAACCTTACCTTCTACGGACACTCTTGCTTTGCTGTTGAAATCAACGGCTGTAAACTTCTCTTCGACCCCTTTATCTCCCCAAATTCACTCGCCGAAAAAATTGATATCGATTCCATCGAGGCTGACTTTATCCTCCTCTCACACGGGCACGAAGACCACCTTGCGGACGCAGAAGCTATCCTCAAGCGTACCGGTGCAACACTCATCTCAAACTACGAAATCGTCTGCTGGTATGGAGAAAAAGGTATCACCCAAAGCCACCCGCTCAACCACGGCGGCTCAGTCAAACTCCCATTCGGAAAAGTCAAATTCGTCAATGCCGTTCATTCCTCAGTCCTGCCTGACGGCTCCTACGGCGGTAACCCCGGTGGCTTCGTCATCGAATCTGACGAAGGTAATTTCTACTACTCCGGAGACACCGCTCTCACCTATGACATGAAGCTCCTGGGCGAGTTTCACAAGCTCGATTGGGCCGCCCTCTCTATCGGCGATAACTTTACTATGGGCTTCGAAGATGCCGCCATTTGCGCCGATTGGATCGGTGTAGATAAAATCCTCGGTGTCCACTACGATACTTTCCCCTACATCACCGTTGAACAAGCCGCCGCACGTGACCACTTCGCTGAGAAAGGAAAACAACTCTACCTCCCAGCAATCGGCGAAAGCATCAATCTCTAACAACTTCTAACTATGAAGATTCGTACAGGCATCGGATATGATGTCCACCAATTCGCTGAAGGCAGAAAATGCATCTTAGGAGGTGTGGATATCCCACACACTGTTGGCCTCCTCGGCCACTCAGATGCAGATGTCCTCTGCCACGCCATTGCCGATGCCATCCTCGGAGCCCTCGGTCTCCCAGATATCGGCTACTACTTCCCCCCAAATGACGATTCTATCGAGGGCATTAGTTCACTCGATATCCTCAAAAAATGCAAAATGCTCGCAGATGAAAAAGGCGCCGAACTACAAAATGTAGATTCCGCTCTCGTTGCTGAAGCCCCCAAAATCCTCCCCCACCTCGCAGAGATGAAGGCAAACATTGCCAACGCTCTCAACCTCGTCCCAGAAGATATCGGCATCAAAGCCACGACAAATGAGACCATGGGCTTTGTTGGTAGACGTGAAGGGATCGCTGCAATGGCTACCTGCTGCCTCATCATTCACAAATCCTAGTGAATCATGCCTAGTGCGCGTATCAATGATCTCCCAGAGGAACAAAGACCACGTGAAAAACTCACTAAGTGGGGGCCTCAGTCTCTCAGTAATGCCGAGCTCATTGCCATCTTCCTGCGCGTCGGAGTTCCAGGTAAAAGTGCGATACAAGTCGCTCAAGAACTGCTCGACCACCATGGCAACCTCCGCTCACTAGGCAGAGCGCCCGTCCAACAAATAGCACAGCAACATGGCATCGGCCCCGCTAAGGCCGCCCAAATTGCTGCAGCTTTTGAGCTTGGCTTGCGATCCGCAAAGGAAGAAATCAGCCACACTTCCCTAGCAAGCCCAGAATCCATTGCCCAACTGATGCGCCCCATCCTCGACCATCAAAACCATGAAATGGTCTACCTACTACTCACTGACTCTAGGCTCCACCACCTTCGTACTATCGAAATATCCCACGGCTCGGTCGATGAATCCCTCTGCCACCCCCGCGACCTCCTTCACCATGTGATCCTGCACCAGGCTTGGGGCTTCGTCCTCATCCATAACCATCCAAGCGGTGACCCCACTCCCAGCCAAGCTGACAAATCACTCACTCAAAGAGTTCTTGAAGCAGCTAACATCATGCAAACTCGATTCGTCGACCACCTCATTCTCGGAGCCCCAAGCGCACAGCATGACTCCTACTATTCATTCCGAGAGCACGGTCTTATCAATTAACTACTGAACTTTATGATTCATCCATCAGCAATCATCCACCCTGACGCAACCATTGGTGAGAATGTCAGCATCGGCGCATTCTCAATCATCGATGCCAATGTCACCATTGGTGACCATTGCTCTATCGACCCACATGTCTGGATCTCCGAAGGTACCACCATGGGTTCCCATAACCAAATAGGCTTTGCCTCACATATTGGCGGCAACCCACAAGACACCTCATTCGATACCTCTATTAAATCCAGTGTCGTCATCGGCAACAATAACGCCATTCGTGAACATGTCACCATCCACCGTAGTACCTCCGAAGGAGGACAAACCACTGTTGGTGACAACAATATGCTCATGATCAACTCTCATCTCGCCCACGATGTGCACCTTGGAAACCATAATAACCTCGCCAACAGTGTCCTCGTCGCAGGCCATATCCACATCGGGAGCCATTGCTTCCTCGGTGGCGGAGCCGGATTCCACCAATTTATCAAAATTGGCGACTATGCCATTTGCCAAGGAAATTCCGCCATCACGAAAGATATTCCCCCCTACTGCATGGCACATGGTCAAAATAAACTCGCAGGCCTCAATGTCATTGGCCTCAGGCGCGCTGGTTTCGACGGCAACGCACGAAAGGAAATTAAAGCACTCTATAACCTGCTCTTTAAAAGTGGCCTCACCATGACAGAAGCTCTCGCTCAAGCCGACCAACAAGAATGGTCAGATGCGGCTTCCCTCCTCCTTCAGGCAGCCCATCATCCATCGCGTAAAGGTATCATGATGGCCTGAAGAAAGCCTCCCCCCACTGAACAAAACACTACTTATCGCTTTCAGCCGCCTGGCTACTGTGCACTCTGAGGCGTGAGAACACTCTAGGAAGCTCTTCCCCAGTAGGTGATATCCTGATCTCATACTCCCTCAGACCTTGACCCAATACCCTTGCACTCGAACGAGTCGTCGCCCCCGGTAAACTTGCCCCCCACTGCTGGAGATCAGTCGAAAATTCAGCATTGAGACTAAGCCAAGTAGGTAACTCGCGCTCATAGTAGCGAAGGATTGCCTCCCCACCACTAGCAGTTTCCATCTGACCTCCAGGAATAGACCTCCCATCCCTAGGGTCGCTGCCAGCGGCAAATTCAATAACATCTAACACACCATCTAAATCTGAGTCCTGCGCCCCCAAAGCTGAAAGCCCTCCAGCCACCTCTCGCTCGTAGGTATCGGGAATAGCATCAGAGTCCGCGTCGAACTGGGTGTGATTGCCCACAAATTGCTCCACTTCGAGTGCCGATGAGCTTCCCCACGGATTTCGGTCAGGGAGTGTCTAAATTATTGGTAGGTTAGTTAGGCGACTT
>NZ_JBHUJB010000004.1:0-9801 GCF_042683245.1 Rubritalea tangerina | reverse complement strand
AGCCATACTGAGCTGTCAGCAATATTCGCACCAATATGAAGAGGACTTCGCTGACAGCACACTAGACAGTGTAGACAAATGGATTTTTGCTAGAACTAAGATCGCTAACTTGACCTCTTGTGCCTCCTCGACGACCGACTGCCATGCTTTTGATAAACCTGCTGGGCCTCGACACGCGCCTCAGGAATCGTGCGTATCGCTCGAATGCGTCTCTGAGCATCTCGGTAAGCAAGCTGATGGTCCACAATTGGCCGAGGATAATCTTCCCCTATCAAACATTGAGAAAAGGTCTGCTCCATCGCTGGCATTAATTCTGGCTGTGCTATATAGGCCACTGGCACCTCCGCTAACTCAGGAACCCACTTCTTGATGAATACCCCCTCTGGATCTTGGTCAACAGCCTGCTTGATTGGACTGTAGACTCTCACACTATTAATGCCTGTAGTCCCACTCTGCATCTGGACTTGGCTCCAATGAATGCCCGGCTCGTAATCCACAAAGTACCGCGCTAAGACCAAGCCCGTCTCGCGCCAGTCGAGCCATAAATGGTAACTCGCAAATGACATCACCATCGCACGCATCCGAAAGTTCAGCCATCCCGTCGCCTTTACCGCACGCATACACGCATCCACCATTGGATACCCCGTCCTGCCCTCAGCCCAGCGCTCTAACATCTCTTGATTCTCCCCCCTCAACCCGTCGTATGCACGCGCGATATTGACACAGTCTATATCCACTTGATCTTCCATCTTCTGCATGAAATGGCAATGCCAACGCAATCTCGACAAGTAGGAGCGCAAACTTTGCTTCCAGACGGTCACCGTACCCAGAGGAACCTCACCTACTTTAATCTGAGATAACCTTGCACGACCAATGCGGTATGCTTCCTTTACAGAAATACACCCAAAGCTCAAGTAAGGGCTAAGCCTACTACAGGCGTCGTAAGCGGTTACCGGGCTGCTCATTTCCGAGCGGTAACGAGTCCCACGGTGATACAAAAAACTCTCCAAAACCTCATGCGCCTCATCCTCCCCACCAACCTGCCTCTCCACCATCTCACGGTCAACCAAGCCCAACGCTGCGGCGTCCAAAATATCCCCCGTATGGCGTACTTCTGGTGAGTGCATCAATGCCGGGATTTGCATGACGTCTTGCTGCATGCGTCTGTTCCACCTCTCAGCCCAACCATCGCGGTCGCTGAGCCGACGAATCACACCATTCTGCGGAAATTCTTGAAACAGCACACCCTGCTCTCGAGCCCATGCAGCCACTTTCAAATCTCTATCAAAAGTCGTAGCATTTCCATTCTCCTCATGCGCCCAGAGGTGAGTCACCCCAAAATGACGCCGCACTTGCTCGAAAACACGCACCACTTCCCCCCGCAAAATGAGCAATTCCCCCCCCAGCCGCCGAAGCCCTTCACGGAGCTCCAACAAACACTCGTTGAGGAAGTAAAGGTGGCTAACGTCAAATTCTGGAGCCTGATAGACAATGGGTTCGTACACATACACAGCTAACATCTTATGCCCCATAGCACAGCGCCTTCCCACCTCGTGAAAACATCGGTGGTCACGTAGACGTAAATCCCGCTTCAGCCAAACCAAATGCACCTCGTCATCCATAGCTAAAACAAACTAGCTTCTCCCCATATCTGCCCATCATGCATCGCCACCCTGAATTCCTTAGCAAGTGCGTGGTGACCAGCTAGCTTATCTGCCCCCATCCTCTCTAAGTGGCCTAACATCATCTTCATCCTATACTGGCTCGCGAAAAAATCCCGGTGATCGTCAATGAAGCTCCAATACAGCGCATCCCACACATCACACCACGGGCCAGCTTTAAAATCAGACATCTTCTTTAAATAGTTAGACCCTGATAGGTACGGCTTGGTCACCATAAACCCACCACTCGCATACTGACTCATGCCATACACATTCGGCACCATCACCCAGTCGTATGCATCAACAAACATCTCCATAAACCAGCGGTAAACATCATCCGGGCGAATCCGCATCAGCATGAAAAAATTGCCCATCACCATTAGCCGCTCAATGTGGTGGGCGTAGCCTTCCCTCTGTACCTTATCGAGTACGTAGTCCACCGGTTCAAGCCCCGTGCGTCCCTTCCAAATGCTCTTGGGCATAGCGTCCACAAAACCAAAAAAGTTCTGCCTGCGCATCCAACCACCATGCTTACGATAAAGAATGGCAATGAACTCACGCCAACCAATCACTTGGCGAATGAATCCCTCCAAGTCATTCATTGCAACATCCACTCTCCCTGCGTGGGCTAATGCCGCGTCAACCACCTGCTGAGGAGTCAAAAGACCAATGTTCAGCATCGGCGTGAGCACCGAGTGGTAAAGGAAATCTCCCCGTGTGCTCAAGGCATCCTCATAACTCCCAAAACCTGAAAAACGCTCTACAAGGAATTGCTCCAGCCAGCGTTCCGCCCCCGCGTGCGTGATCGGATAGCGCAGGTTTTCACCATCACCACTGCCATCAGCCCACTGCCCAGATTCCACCAATGATTCCCTTGCTCGTTCAAGCAATCCCAGCCCCTCCTCATCATGCTCAATCATGGGTGCGCTTGGCACCGCAACCTTGCGTGGCAGTTTCTTCCGGTTGTCCTCATCAAAGCTCCACCTGCCACCCACTGGCTTCCCATCTGCACCCAGTAAGACCCCCATGCGTTTGCGCTGAGCTTCGTAAAAAGTCTTCATAAATGGCTTCTTACCATCTGCAAAAAAGTCCTCACCCCATGCATGCGGAGTCACAAATCCAGGCGACTCCAGCCAGGTGATCTCTCCCCCCCCAATGGCCTCCTCCAATTCATCTTCCAGATAAGCATCATTCAAGCGACACACAACACACTCACTCCCTCGCAACGCTGCCTCAGCTATGTCAGATGGGTGCAGCAAGCTCTCGACATGAATTCCAGATCTCTGACAACGTTCTAGATAGGCAAATACCGAGGCTTTCAGATGGAGTAAGCGCTTGCGGTGCGGCCGTATCTTCCATCTCCCTCGGCCCTCATATAGCCATACATCATCGATCAAGTACACCTGATCAGCAGCCTCAATCACTGGATGCGGCCAATACAGTTGGTGGGCGTATATGAAACCAATCTTCCTCACCCAATACCTATCCCACAAAAACCTAACACCGCAACTTCTCACCCATATTTCCCTCACATTTACCGACTTTCCTCTGCAGCTCGACAAGAAGGAAAAGGAACAAATCATGTAATAGATTGATTCAGCAAACATATGATAATGAGGTTCACTGCTGTGGAGCTCACATCTACCTATGAAGACTCTACTACCACTCCTCGCATTTCTCTCGCTACTTTGTAGCGTAAACGCTGCGCCTAAACCCAATATCGTCTATTTTTATGCCGATGATTTAGGTTGGGGCGCCCTCAAAGCCAACTACCCAAGCTCACAGCTTCTCACTCCCAACCTTGACGCACTCGTCGCTAGCGGAGCAAATTTCTCTCGCGGATACGGATGTATGGTCTGCTCACCGGCCCGTTCTTCTCAGCAACTCGGTTTCCACCAAGGCCACACCTGGACTGACCGTAATGACCCCGATAAAACCAAAGCGATTCGCGCAGAAGACACCACCGTCGGAACCATCGTAAAATCAGCTGGCTACCGCACTGGCTACTACGGTAAGTGGGGCTATGGCGCAGATTATGACAAGATCGACCCTGCCATCAATAACCCGCAAACACTACCAATCAACCACGGCTACGACGAGCTCCTTGCTGAGCTCCACCACAAGCGCGCCCACACCTTCTTCCAACCCACACTCTGGTCGCACGTCGAAACGAGCCCAGGTGTCTTCGAAACCCAGCTCATCCCTAACACCATTCCTAAAAATAACCCAAACTATCCAAACTATCCAAACTATCCAAACTTACCAGCCTACCAAAATGATGCCGGATACCCCGCCACCGCCTATTGCGATGACACCTACGCATTCGCAGCTATGGACTTTATCCGAACCAATGCTCAGTCCGGCCAACCATTCTTTGCAACCTTAGCCTTTCAAATCCCCCATACCCCACTCGGTGAAATCGATGGCCTCCCCAATTGGTTTGATGCCTACGCCGACGTTCCCGGCTCCGCAGACTGGGCCCAAGGAAGTAAACAATTTGCAGCCATGGTCACGCGCATGGATGCCCACATCGGTAACATCATGGATGTCCTGCGTGACCCAAATGGTGACGGAGACACCTCAGACAGCGTGCTTGAAAACACCTTGATCATCTTTGCCTCAGACAATGGTGGTCAATCGGGCCCCCCAAAGACTTTCTTCCAAACCAATGGCATTCTCAGCGGCTCCAAAGGGAGTGTGCAAGAAGGTGGCATCCGTGTCCCCACCGTCATGAGCTGGCCAGGTACCATCGCTGCTGGCCAGAACATCACCACTCCCGTCGATGTCACAGACGTCTTGCCGACTCTTGCCGAACTCGTTGGTGCGGAGGCTCCCGTCGGTACCGACGGCGTCTCGATCGCACCACTACTCACTGGTCATGGCGCGCAGCGCACTCGCGACTACCTCTGCCACGAAAGCGGCTCATCCTGGTCCATTATCAAAGGCGATTATAAAATGCGCAATAATGGAAACCTCTACAACTTGAGTAATGACCCAAGCGAGTCAACTAACCTTCTCAACCAAACCTCTGACCCGAACTACGCAGACTACCTCGCCCTCCGCGATGAACTCAATGCCGTAGCAAGCGCAGAGTTTCTGGGACTCACCGACACCTTTGCCAATTCCTTCCGCACTTGGACCGGCTCTGACGGAGCTGCTTTTGAAGCCGACGCTTCTTGGTCAGACCCAGCCTACCCTGCCGGTCACGAACTGGCCAATGACTACAGCGACAATACCCCCAACGCCCAGTGGAACGCGGTCATGCGTAACACCCAAAACACAGACGCCACCACCACACTCGCCACCAATGTGGATCTACTCGCCCTCGAAATCGGCAGCAATACTACCGCTCGCCAGTCCCTCGTCGTCCCAACAACCCTCACTGGCCGTAACGAAATTCGTATCAATGCCAATGGCGCACTCCAGCTAGAAGGCGGCACTCTCAAGTCCGCACGCTGGGTAGACATCAAAGCTGAGGGCACTCTCACTGGAGCTGGAACCATTGACTCTAACCTCTACCACGGTGGCCAACTCACCCTCACCCAAGCACCCGCCACAGAACAAGCTGCCGCTAATCAAGAGCTTATTCTTAATGGCAGCTTTGAAAATGGCACCCTTGATGGTAGCGGCGACTACTCCTTCAACAGCCTCGACCACTGGACCACCAATGGGGATGCCACCCTCGATGGTGCAAAGGGCAACAAAGCTCAAGACGGCACCTTCCGCGGACTCCTCCAGACTGGCGTAGGTCTCATCCAAGATACTGGCCACAACATTGCCCTAGATGAAACCTACCAACTCAGCTTCTGGCACCAAGGCTTTAGCAATTGGTCCACGGGTGAAGAAATTACCGTGCGCCTCTTCTACATCAATGACAGCGCCCAAGAAGTGGATCTCTTTAGCCAGACTCTCGCCTTGACCTCCGGCTCATGGATTCAGGCCAACTACCCCGTACCCGCCATCACTGACACCAATGCTGTCGGTAAATCCTTGCGAGTTTCCTTTCTCCCAGCAAATGGTGCCACAGGTTTCGCCTCACTTGATTCAGTCTCCCTCACCCTGCCCACAGATACGGTCACAATCCCCGGACACCGTAGACTCGAAATCGCTGGCCGTTACCTCGCTTACGATCACTCGAAGCTCACTCTCACTCTCGCAGGCAATGCCAATGCAGGTGACGACTACAGCCAACTCATTATCCAAGGTGAAGCAAACCTCAATGGGACCCTCGATCTCACCCTCGATAACAACTTCCAGCCTAGCCCAGGGGATAGCTTCACAATCCTCACCGCAGCCAGTGTCAATGGACGCTTCCAACACGCTGATAACTCCATTAAGGTAGGAAATGCCCACTATCGCATTCGCTATACCCCCACTGCTGTCCTGCTGGAAAATGTCGCTACCACCACCTCAGGGGTCCCACATTGGTGGTTTGATGAACAAGGTATCTCCGGCAATGACTACGAAACCCTCGCAAATACAGATTCTGATGGCGATGGTGTCCTCAATAAAGACGAGTGGATCGCTGGATCACACCCCACCAACAGCCAGTCACTGCCATCCCTCCAGCTCGTCAAACAAGGGAACACTATGACCCTTGAATGGCCCAGTCATTCTAACAGACGCTACTTCGTCGAAAGCTCCACCGACCTCATTAACTACACACCCTACAGTGGCCCACACTCCACCAGTAGCCCACTCAACAGCTTCTCCCCCACTCCCAATTCCGAACAACATCGCTTCTTTCGCATCAAAATTGAACGTGAATAAGCTCTTAGACCATTGAGCGAAACGGAATGGACGAATGGTCGAAATCAGCGTGCAGAAATATCAAGGTGGAGTGAAAGAGCCCCGCACGCGCGGGACAACTGAAGAGAAACGCTGATTCATTAACAAAGAGACTGAACCTACATTTCTTTCGCGCAGCGCAATACATCAAGCCCCCAAATAATAATCATTTGTCTCTTTTAAAATGCGATTTGGTAGTACCTCCACCCCAAAAATAAATGCGCTCAGAGCTCTCCCAAACCCTGAGCGCATACTACACAACTCGCTAGTCCAAGCACGGTACTAGTCGAGGCGCGGCCTAGCCCGTTCACAGTGAGCTCGAACGGCTAGACGAAATTTTCTTTTTTATTCGGTTTCTGTTTCTTTCGGCTGGCCAGATTTTTCTACTTCAGCGCCTGCATCCATCCAACCTGAGATGCCCGCCTTCATGGCTTTAACATTGGTGTAACCCATCTTCTTCGCTGCGACCGCAGCCTTTTTCCATGCCTTTCATGTAGGCCCACCACAATAAGCCACAATCAATGTAGCTTTGTCCTCAGGAAGCGCCTTCGCTAAAGCAGCTTCATCCATGGATTCAAAATGAAGTGCGCCCGGCACATGCCCAGCATTGAACTTCTCTAAACCATTCACATCCAAGATCGTCACCGACCCCTTCTTCATGGCTTCTTGAAGCTCACTGACGGATATCTCGCCAAACTTCATCTTCTTTTTCTCTTCCAGCTCATGAATGCCAGTCGAGTCATCAGTTGGCGCTTTCGCTCCCGCCAAATGCCCATCAGCAAATGCTGTGGTGAAGGGTAACGCAAACGACACTGAAATTAGGAATAACCATTTCATTTTCATAGCGTTGCAGCTTAACACACCCCACACACAAATTGCAATACATACTGATTGCCAGTTAGTTAGACAAATCTAATTATAAAGCTATTAGATTGATCACCATTTGATGACGACATTTCCGCACACCACTGACCTGCCAATGATCCTCCTCAAGCTAGATGACTTCATAAGAGCGGTCTATTGCGCATAGTGAACCGCCTTCTTTGACGTTCTTTTTCGAGCTTCCGTCGTTTATCCTCTGCAATTGAACGTGAAATATCCCACTTTTGTTGTGGATGGAAATGCTCACGCTCTCCCACTCGGGTATGAATATGCACAAAGCTACCGTGACTATGACGATCACTTTCTTGGCTCTCATAGACCGATAATGGTGAGTCTTTCACAAAAACCGATGAGCAAGAACAGATGGACAAGAATACGAGGGATCCCAGAATGCGCATGCCTTCAACATAGCGCCCCCCCAAGGTCTCAGCAATCAGAAAGCATCCTACCACTCAATACTCCCCCCTCAGTCACGTGCAGGACACACGCACACTCCTAATGCAGGTACATCCACCTAGGAAAAAGAGAACTACGACACTCGCCGCCGTAGGCCACATAAAATACACAAGGAAATGCCTAGTAATGCGGACCCGCTGGGCTCAGGCACTACTGTTGCAATCACCCAACTTTGAGCCGACGCATCAGGATTGGTAGGAAAAGTATTATCTAACACTGTGCGATCTGTGTTGAGCCAAATAGCCCCACCAGCCCCTACTCCTCCTGAGTTATAAATGGGTGTATCATAGTACCACCATAGCTCTACTGTTGCGCCTGGAATTCCGTCATCGGCCTGAAGCTTCAAGCTTGAACCTCCTACAATCGCCAAAGAACTCGGTGTTGCATACATGGCAAATGAACCGCCTAGACCTGATGCCAATGGATTAATGCCACTACTGTCAACTGAGTACGCCCCCCCAACGGTCGGAGTCACACTAAAATCCCATGCAGTAATAGCAGAATGCCCGACATAGAAATTGCCACTGGAGGCAGGGCTTTCGGTACCACTAGCTGTATCAACTGTAATCGTTCCTGCTAAGTTAGCTCCATTCTGGATCGCTGGGTAATTGCTAATTTGATAGGTGTACACAGCCCCATGGCTAGGTGACACAATGTTCAAGAAGACGACACTGAGGGCTATTGTTCTCATGGTTTTGAAACGATTTTTTATACAAGGACTCATGACTATTTGGGGGCTATTTCTTGAAGGCTCCTTTTGTAGATCATTAATAATGAAGAGCCCGCACCTTGTATTGTTAGTACACACACCCAAGAATCACAACCCTGAAATCATTATATCTGAAACACTAACAGACACACGCATCACCTCTCCACATGTTCGAAGATTGAATCACCTTCACACAACCAGTAGTATTTATCTTAACGACTGTATGCAACCACATGATGTGCCCAACGGATCTCTTCCACCTACTTCTTCCAGTTCGCCTTCAACTCAGGTAGCAACATGAGGGAAGCAATCAAAATGCAACTTGCACCAACATAAGCGACCACCTGTGGCCCCAGTGTCTTGGCTATCGCAAATGCCAAGAAAGCTGAGATCACTCCACGCACACCTGTAAAAAAAGTATGCACGCTCATGTATTCCCCCACCTTCTCTGCTGGTGCAAACTTCGTCGTCCATAAACTCCATCCGGAATAGGCTACATTTTAGACCATACACCTCTATCACTCTCAACCCTCCATTTCCAAATAGATCCTAGTCGTATGCAGAATATGCTTGTAGAATTCATCAATCCGCGACTTAACTGCTTAAGAGTTTAGAAAGCCTACATCAGAGGCGTTGTATTTTGTATTTGTCGGTATTGCTATCAAACGATGTTAGATGAAGAAAATTTCACTGCATCAGAGTTATTTAGGTCGCTAGACACAACACTACAAAATTATGAATACAAAAGTATATGTGGGCAACCTGCCCTACGACGTTACTGAAGAAGAGCTCAAGGCACATTTTGAAACTCAAGGGAAAGTATCCGATATTCACTTAGTGATCGACAAATACACTGATCAACCTCGTGGATTTGGCTTTGTAACCATGGAAGACCAGAACGGAATGCTTGCAGCTATCGAACATCTTGACGGCAAAAACTTTGGAGGTAGAGATCTCAAAATTAATGAAGCCCGCCCAAGAGAAAACAATAACCGTGGCGGCGGCTTTGCTGGGCGTGGCGGTAATTACAATCAACAAAATAGATCAGGAGGAGGGAGTCGAAAAGGGCAACGAGGCGACAAGAACTGGTAAAGAAATCCAGAACTACTCTATTTCATAGAATTTTCAAAAGCCCTCCCAATTCGATTCGGTTGGGCTTTTTTCTACCCCTCAATGGAGATGTCTTCTCATCTCTAAACCCGCTGCCAAGCTGACAAACCCACCAACTAGACTACCGTCCCGAATGGCACGTAGTTAAGGTCGATTACGAGCTTTTTTGTAGTAGACGGAAAGCCTGATATTGAA
>NZ_JBHUJB010000003.1:0-6432 GCF_042683245.1 Rubritalea tangerina | reverse complement strand
ACTCACCTTTGCAAGCTTTTTATTTACTTATTTTCAATCAGTTATGCTTAAGTGAACGCGCATGGGGATTCGGTTGGTTGCCATAAAAAAAATCCCACCCATTGCTGAGTAGGATTTTGGAAATGCTAGCACTCACGAGAGGAAGATGAGCACGGGTTAGTTGTTAGTAAGTCTCTCGATCTCCTTTGCCATACCTGATATTAATTCTCTATGGTTTTTATATTTATCAATATTAGCACTAAATAATACTTTTTTCGAATCACCAGTTACAATAACTGGTAAATAAGAAAGTTCATGTTTTTTCAAGAAATCAAGGTATTCATTTTTTTTTGTACTTATTTCAAAAAACACAATGCTGCGTTGCGTACCCCCAATTACAGGCTTCATAGCTTGAATTAGAATTTCTTGTATCAAGTTAATAGCTGGATCATTTTTCTGATAAAATATTAACAAAGTTTTGCCCCGCTCTCCGTGTTTAATTATTTCTTCTGGGGTTCTCTTATTTGAATTAAACTCCAATCGATAGCTCTCATCAGACTCTGCTATCTGAACCGTAGATAAAATACAAAGGAAGATGCAAATTTGTTGACGTACATTGATCATCATTTAACAAGGTTAACTTTATTTTACTTCTACCAACTTTTTGTCGAAATCTGGGGCAGTCTGTAAGCTGATTTTTTCGTCTTTTACTTCTCCGCAGCATTCTACAACTACACCATATTTGATATGGTACATAGGGTCACTAGCCATATTGGTTCCCACTTTCACAGTGCCATTAAACCAACCGCCAACACAAGGGACAGAGCCAGTTGAAAGTTCACCTTCGAAGCTGCTTCCTTTGCCTATTCGATTCCCATTTTCATCATGCTTACCATTCCATAAAATTTCACTACTACCTTTAACAGCTATTGGAATATAGTTCGGATGCTTTCCAACTGCACTTCCGTGATGCTTCATTCCTGGCACTTTTGCTTTTCCGTTATATGGATCACCTTTATACGGATTTTTTCCTTTTCCCTTACCTCCTCTTGACATGGTGGAATCATGCTCATTTACCCATTTGAAGGTAATCTTGCCAGACACGTCACCCGTACAGTCATCTATGGTTTCACCCTTACATGATGAGCTATCTAACTCAAAACAAACTGTGATCCTGCCAATTATGACATTCTCATATTGCTCATCAAAATCTTTGATGCCATCATGTCCAGACGGTGCAATTTCATATTGAATATACTCTTTACACTTTAGACCCAACTCATCCCATCTCCCAACAGGATCATTCCCAACAAACCCATACAAATTAATCCCACCAGCTTCCTCAATCGGATCCCTTGAGAGCCATCTTCCAAGTGTAGGATTGTAGTGTCTGTATTTGTAGTAATGCAGCTTGGTGTCACTGTCATAACGACGACTATTCCAAGTGACTTTATTATCGATAGCACTCGTTGCTAACTCATTACCTGAGGTGTTATAAATCTCTACTTCACCGAAAGCATTGTAGCGATAGTGTTCGAGGATGTCCCCTGAATCATCTGAGACTGCGTACACATGATCGAGGTAGTTTTTGTGATACCACTCCATCTTGAACTTACTGCCTTCAACTGCTCTAGCAATGATAGTGTTGAGTGCAGTTGGGTGTGCCCATAGATCGTTCTGGACTGTGCTCTGAGTACTGTTGTGCTCGTGCTCAGCCACTTCTTGATCTCCCCACCAAGTGTAGAAGGTTTCATCGGTTCCATTGTCAATGAGCACCCGTCTTCCGAGTGCATCGTAAACCATGTCCACGTCGGTATTGTTGTCCAGCTCCACGCGCTTGAGGCGATTGTCTAAATCGTAGATGTACACATTACCTTGGTCATCCTCGGTGAGGTTGCCACGGTCATCGAAAGCCGTGTTATTGCCCGCGACTGCGGTAAGTTCGTTGTCGTCGTTATGGCTACGATTTTGGACTGTGCCGTCGATGGTTGTACTCGTCCAGTTGCCTGCATCGTCGTAGTTCCAACTCTGTGTTTCAGGGCTGTTGGTGTCGATAGCACCTGTGCGGTTCCATGCTGTAACGCGATTGCCATCGTCATAGCTCGCGGTGAAGGATGCATCTTGCATCACTCCTCCTGTGACGGTCTCTGCTGTGATTTGTTTGTCCACTGCGTAGCTATAGCTCAATTCGAGATCTTCAATGGATTGCGTACCATCGAGCACGAAATCAAAGGTACGAAGATGATCGCTTCTACCATAAGTGATGCTGTGTGTCAGCCCATTTCCAAGAGTCTGATGGGTGAGACGGTAGCCATCGTCGTGGATTTGAGTGAATACCGACTCTCCCTCATAGCTGCTAGATGCCACGAGATTACGCGCATCGTACACCCATGTTTGGACTTTGCCGTCTTGGAAAGTTTGGCTGATCGGGCGGTTTGCGGCATCGTACGTACGTGCCGTGGTGTAGGTTTTGCCTTGGTAGCTGATGCTCTCACTGAGTGGTGAGCTATCGGCTGCATAGGTATGCGCTGTCGTCACGCTGTAGCGTCCCTTGCTAGAAGTGAGGAGGCGGGATGCGGCGTCGTAAGTGAAGCTGTCTTCACTCTCTGTGATTGTACCGCCAGTCTTGTAGACGCGCTTCTCTAGACGCGATGCCATGTCGTACTCGCTGATGTGATGGTGATTGTCTTGGTCAATCTTGAGCGTGAGACGACGAAGTGCATCGTAGGCATAATCTAACACATCGTTAGGTGTTGGATTCGTCTTACGCGACTTCAGGTTGCGTGCATTGTATTCCCAAGTACGGGTATTGCCATTGCCGTCATTGAGGCTCGTGAGGTTGCTATTGGCATCGTAGGTGTAGTCGACAACGATTTGATTCGGGTCCGTTGTCGAAACTAAGCGGTTGCGCGCGTCATAGCTCTGCGTTGTGACATTGCCTTGCGCATCCGCAGAAGAAATGACCTGAGATGCCGCATTGTAGAGCTTGTAGCGGTCCACCCCATCGGCCTGCTCCTGAAGGTCGGCGCAAGTGACATCGCGGTTGAGCGCATCGAAAGTACAATCTTGTCCAAGCCCGTTAGGGTCACGGGTGCTGACCAGGTTCGAGTTCGCATCGTAAGCGCGGAATGAGAAGCTTCCGATAGCGTCTTCTGAAGCAATTGATCTACCTACTCCGTCTGTGTATGACGTGTTGGAGTTTCCTAGAGCGTCCGTTTGGGTTGTGGCGAGGAGATCGCCAGGAATGCTGAGTGTTGAATTTTGAGTGTTGAGTGATGCTTCTGTTACGACTTCGTCGTAATGGACAGTTTGGATATCACCTTCAGGGTTGATGCTGAGGATGGTTCTTCCCGCTCCGTCAGTGACGCGCACCGACTTCTCGCCCGCGGGATTCGTCACTTCCACAGCAAAGCCATTGGCTCCTGCCCCAAGTGTCGTGCCACGATTGGTGAGCTCGGTGAATTGCGCTGCGTAGCTGGCATCGATGCCCACACCATCGGTGAGGTCTTCATCGTAAAGGTAGCTGGTAGTGAGACCTGAGGAGGCGGATACTCCATCTAATCCAGCAATCGGGACCAAGGTGTCATTGGTTCCATTTTGTTGGTTTAAATTCTCGCGAGCATGGTCAATTACTTCGCCCAGCGGTGTGAGCCAACGTGTGGTGTAGGTTGGGCGTCCACGTCCGTCGTAGCGGGTGGTGGTTTCCTGAAGCGTTTCCGCATTCACAGGGTTGTGGTAATCTGCGCTATTAGGAACTGCGGAAACAGTCGCCGTGTGGGTCACATTCCCATTGTAATCTGTGTTAGAGATGGTGGTGGATGTGCCGTCTCTGTCGATGGTGGCCTGGAGTCGGCCACAGCACGCGTGCCAGAGTTGCTGGAGGATGTTCCCGCGGAAGTCTGTGTGTTTGTCGAGCTTTCCATCGAGGAGGTAGGTCCATGATTGCGTTGCTTCCACCTCAGAGCCTGCGGCTGTGGTGTGAGAAGCTTTCATGTTTCGTCCATTGTAGGTATAAGTCTCTACCGCACGTAGATTGGTCTGTCCGCCATTGCCATCGTCCACGCTCTCCGCAAAGTAACGAGGAAGACGTTGTTCAATGACATTCGAGTTGTCATCGTAATCGGTTTCAGAACGAATTTCTTCTGGGGTTCCAACGGCGCGCACCGTGAGGGTGTTGCGACCGAGTTGATCGTACTCCATCCAGGTCTTGTTGCCACGCGCATCTGTTTGGAGTAATCTTTGTCCTTCGGCATCAAAGATTACATCAGTGATGAGATATTTGTGATTGGTGATTGTATTGTCTCTAACGAGATTCTTTAGGAAGAGGTCACGTGGACAAGTGTAGGTGACTTGGTGGGTTCCTGCTGTGACAAGACTATTGCCGTCTTTATCTGTGAGGCTGTAGCTATGTGCTGTCGCCGACTGGCTCGCATTTTCAACAATCGCCGGCACATTAGTGAGTCCGTTAGGCACAGTCTCAGTCACTGTGCGTGTGATCCTGTCATTTTGATCGTAGAGGAAGTAAGTCTTGCGGCCATAGGCATCGGTGCTGGAACGACGACGCGAAAGCTGGTCGTACTCCGTGCTCGTGCTCAATGCCGTATCCGCGTTGACCTGACGCGTCGTGCCCACCACTCGGTTGCGGTGGTCAAAAAGATAAGTCGTTTTCTCACCATTGATCGTACAGGTTTCCTTTTGGCGTGTGCCTTCCAAATACGTGCACTGCTCTAGCGACTCCTCGGGAGTGCCAGCCGCCAAACGTGTCTCAATCGCTCTATCCGCGAGGTCGTATGTGTAGCTCGTGAGAATGCCATTGCGGTCGGTGCGCGATGTCACCAAATCAGTGCCAGCTTGGTAGTGCACCAACTCGGTCGAGCCGTCATTGTAAGTGGTTTTCACGACTCGGCTCATCACATCGTACTCGTAAGAAACCGTTCTCCCTACTGGGTCTGTGGTGCTCACCACACGACCAAAGGAATCATAGCTATACACCGACTCAGGTCGCGTGCCGCCCTCGACATCCGCAGCAGCAATTTTTTTGATCAAATAACCTGCCGCATTGTAGACGTACTGGGTGTTGTGTAATTCCGGCTTGTTCGCATCGTAAAGTGCATCGCGCTCTTCGATCAACTGCCCTCGGCTGTTGTAGACATAGCTCTTGGTGCTCTCTTCTGCTGAGCCCACTCCCCGGGTGCTCGTGAGACGATTCCCCTGCAGGTCATAGCTATGCACGCTGCTACGACCGAGACGGTCTACTGAGCTCAATGGCATCGCAAAGGTGTTGTGCGTCACACTGTTAGTAGATCCATCTGCTAGTACCCTTCCGACAACTTGCTGGGTGATCGGGTTGCGGGTGACCGCCTTGCCCCGCCCAAGCCCATCGGTCATTGCCGTAGCATAGCGCGAGCTCGCATTCACCTGAGTGCGGACGTTTTCTTTGGCCCACGCAGTCGTGTCAGTTGCCGTGAAGAAGTGGCTGTCGCGTCCAGCATCCGGCTTCAGGAACCCATACTTGGTAATGCCATGGGCCGCCTCAGAAATCTCAAGGTGCATGTACTTGTTGCCCCCCACATAGCTGAAGCGCTGGAAAACAGAATCCGTACCCAAACGATACGTGAAAGTCGCTTCCCCCTCTCCATTCTTGGAATAACGTAACTTTCGTGGCACCGTCGTCACAGCATTGCCCGCATAATCAAATCCCGTCTTCTGGGTGAAGTATAACTTCTTCTGGCGGCT
Organism: Rubritalea tangerina; assembly: GCF_042683245.1. NCBI lineage: Bacteria > Pseudomonadati > Verrucomicrobiota > Verrucomicrobiia > Verrucomicrobiales > Rubritaleaceae > Rubritalea > Rubritalea tangerina. Next base: position 717 of record NZ_JBHUJB010000003.1, on the reverse strand, counting down.
TCCTGGACGCGCATTGGGCTCAACAACTGAGAGCTCTAGCAAATTGGGACCAGCCAGTGCGCCGACCGTCCAAGTCGTTTGGCCTCCATTCGGGTGATTGACTTTGGAGAGCACGGGATTACCAAGATCCCCCATATCCGCATACTCATAGGTAGCGTGTTCACCATTCGGAAAATCAATGCGCGAGATTACCCACTGTCCCGCCTGCTCAATCGTCGTGATCTGCGCAGAGCGACCATAGGCATCAGTGATCGTGGACTTGCGCTTGTATTGCTCAAGGTCCGCAACGGCACCTAAGGGCTGAGCCACCGCGTAGTCGATCGTCGTGGCATTGCCATTGCGATCCATCAAAGTCACCAGACGCCCATGCCCCTCACCATTCGACTTCCAAATGATTTCATAGTGCTCCGAGGAGCCATCGTGGTGCATGAGAATCGCACTCTGTGCTTGATCCCGGTTCGTCCCCGAAGTGATCAATACCCCGCTCGCATCATAAAGAAAAACACCAAACACGTGCTTGCCTACCGCCTGCAAGTCCACCCAAGCCTGGCGCGATGCATCATAGTGCATCTGACCTAACTTTTCAGACGTGCCCACATCCTGACGTTTCAGGAAACTCTTATTCCTGCGCAACCAAAGGCTGCGGTCATAATTCTCAAATCCAGAACGCAAGCCAAAGCTCCCCGCATTGTCGTGGCTACGCACACGCGTGTAACG
>NZ_JBHUJB010000002.1:0-5024 GCF_042683245.1 Rubritalea tangerina | reverse complement strand
AATTCTACCTTCACATCAAAATCTCACACTGGCCTCTAACGGTCGCGGTTGGTGTGCTTTACGTTATGCTAAATATGGCACAGAAAAAACACCTCATTCATTGTTCGACAGCCAATATTGATATTCTCGCAGAGCACCTTACAAAATATGCAGGAACTACTGACATACTGTTTTGCCGAGCTGATCCAGATTTCCCATCAGCAGACTACGGATGTGCTATTCAGCCCATGGGAAATAATATGTTCTCCTACCAATTCGGAGGACACGGAATTGGCACAAATCACAGACCTGACGGTAACCTTGATGAGATTTTATCACGAGTTCTTAGAGACCACAGTATGCATGGTTATGGCTCAGAGTTCACAATCATGTACTATCCCATTTCAGCCTAAACAAACTGCCTTTGCATAACAAGACGCTGCACCCAACCGCTGACCGCGGTTGAGCTCCGCTCACCATATCCAACCCTCAATCCGTAAACAATAAACCTCAGTACATTCCCGTCAGCGGTGCGGTGTGCTTTACGTTATGCTATAAAAATGAGACGCAAATTGGACAGAAGAGTGTGGTGGTTTATCGCGATACTTTTTGTTTATTTTGCTTTTCTGACCTTTATCCCTGGAATTTCGTATGACGCTCGCAGTATCTCTGGCTCAGGAATAATCAAGAAGTCCAGAGGTTTGTATAATTCCTTTCGAGTATACTTTCCTCAGCGAGTAATCATGTACGAGTGGAACCCACTAGCTACTCATGATCCATGTTGGGGACCCGAAGGGCTAAGTTCTCGTAAGGGAGGCTTCTATTTTAGGTTTAGGACATTTGAGTTATCATCTTTCAGGAGGAGGCCATAATCTCTGCTGTATCAATTTTGCATAACAAGACGCTGCACCCAACCACTCACCGTGGTTGAGTTCCGCTAGCGTTTGTGGTAGTTCTAACTCGAAACAAAAATCAAAGCGTATTGGCCGAGTTCGTGGTTGGTGTGCTTTACGTTATACTAAAAAATACACACGTGAAAAAGTCGCTCCTCATATGTGCCGTAATTATCCTCGTATCTTTGACTACGATCTCTGTTTGGCTCAAGTATCGACCCCTACCCGATAAATCAAACTATGTAGTAAGCCGTCAGGAGACTTCGAAAGTGATTGAAATATTAAACAGTATGCCATCTGATGAATACTCTATATCGTATGGTGGAACTACAGGTACCGCATACAAAAACAGCTACGGTCTAGACAGCAGAGTTACATACATGGGTATACTTGGAATTCACATGATCGATGACATTAATGGCAAGGCTTTACGTTTTTCATCAAGCGATCACTTCGATACCCACATCCTCACTCAATCAATCTATGAGGATCCTATTCTATTGAAAGCATTTCAAGACATGTTGGAACGCCTTAAAGATGACCCAGACAATCTAACGAGGTGGAAATTTGGGCTCGATAAAGACTACTTCGACATCACGCCATACATGTCCACAAACACCACCTAAACTGACTTTGTATAACAAGACGCTGCACCCAACCGCTGACCGCGGTTGAGCTTCGCTCACCATTTCCAATCTTCAATCCGTAAACAATAAATCGAAGTTCATTGCCCGTCAGCGGTGCGGTGTGCTTTACGTTAGTCTAAATATCACATGTCAATCCTAGCTATAGAAGTGAATCAACAATTCACACTCCATTCTGACCTGACAGTGAGCAACATTGAACACTTCGACGACTTTTCACTAAATGACGCGTCTAAAGGTTACTGCTGGTATAGCTTCGTTACACACACTTCTGACTCAACAGAGTTAGCTGTTGCGGTTTGTTTCCACGAAGACAAACTTCATTCGGCAAGACTATCCTTAGCAGATAAGAACACATATGGATCTTCATGGTCAGACTGGTCAGAAGCCAAAGAAAAACAATGTGCTTTAGATACTGCTAAGTGGCTAACTTCAATTGGATTCAGTCCTGGAACATACAGTTGGGGTTCTATTTGGGCTGGCTATGATCCGAAATCAGCCTCGGGATACGCACTCATAAACTGCCTTTGACTAACAAGACGCTGCACCCAACCACTCACCGTGGTTGAGTTCCGCGTCTATCTCTGGTAATTCTCACTTTAAACCCATAGCACTGTTCCTCGGCAAAGTTCGTGGTTGGTGTGCTTTACGTTAGACTAAATAAAACATGATCGACAATTTATTCATTTCAGGAGCAGCTCAAGGTATGATCAGAGCAAACGAAGCACGTACAGCAGGTCAAGAAGCATCACGCGCTGCTGCTCAAGTACGCACTGAGAATGAAGCTATAAAATTTGACGTTGAGAAGTTGTTTATGATCACTGAAGCGCTTTGGGAAATCCTAAAGCATCAACATGGCTACACTGATGAACAACTAACTCAGATGATACAGGACATCGATTTACGTGACGGCAAGCTAGACGGCAAAGTAGCCAAAACATCACAGCCTACAGCATGTTCAGGATGTGGACGCACCCTTATTCAGCGCCAAGCTAAGTGTCTCTATTGCGGAGTTGCTGTTACGAAGCAGCCTTTTGAGCGATAAGAACAACTAGGGTGTAAAAATCGACTTCGTCTAACAAGACGCTGCACCCAACCACTCACCGTGGTTGAGCTCAGCGTCTTTCTCTGGTAATTCTCACTTTAAAACCATAGCGCAGTTCCTCGGCAATGTTCGTGGTTGGTGTGCTTTACGTTATGCTAAATATATGAGCTATTCGCTAGATCTCACATTAGAAGAACTGCCTACTGACAAGAAGGCTGCATATGAACAAATTGAGCAGTTGAGAGAAGAGCTATATGCTGAAGAACTCTCAGATGAAGATCTCAGACTTAACTTCAAACCTCTATATGATGCATTGCTTTCTAAATACCCCTGTATCTGTAGCCCTGCTGGTGAAAATAGTCCTTGGTCTGATGGCCCACTCATTAACAACTTTGGATCTAAACACGCTATAATCGCAGTAACATATTCCAGCGTCGATGAGGCTGTTCCGTTCATTCTTCAAACTTGTAAGAAGCTCGGATACACAGTTTACGATGGCCAGGAAGATGTATTTCACTTTCCTGTAGGCACTCAACCTCAGGTTAAAGCACCTTGGTGGAAGTTCTGGTAATCAGACTATATTCTCACATCTAACGTCCACGATGCCTCTAAAATTGCCTTTGCATAACAAGACGCTGCACCCAACCACTCACCGCGGTTGAGTTCCGCTCACTTTTCTGGTAATTCTCACTTTAAACCCACAGCGCAGTCTTCACGCAGAGTTCGTGGTTGGTGTGCTTTACGTTAGCCTAAAAAGTAATGAGCAAAACATCTCTATGGAGGTTACTAATCCTATTGGCGATACTCTCTGTTGTCATCACTCTAAACATCGTGAAATATAGTTCTACACCAGACACGAAAACAGGCCTTTCGACTACAGGAGGCGATGTCTTTGATGTACTCATAGAGACTCCCTTATATCGACAACATGATGATTTATGGGCGACAACAAGTCTCGGAGGAACTGGTGACACCATCTCCTCGCATGGCTGCACTGTTTGTTCCACAGCTATGTCACTTAGTGCCCACGGCTATAAAATAACACCTTTGGAACTAAATAATGAGCTAATTTCCCACCAAGGTTTCACTGAAAACGCCCTCTTAATATGGAGTGCCATTTCATCAGTAACAGATGGAAAGTTTTCCGTCATAGTAGAAGATAGCCCTTCACATGAAGATATAGATCAGCAGCTAAAGCTAGGTAATCCGGTAATAGCTAAAGTTCTCTACAAGAACGTAATATTTCATTGGGTGCTCATTACCGGCAAAAACTCCGAAGGTTACATCATCCAAGATCCGCTATCTAAAAGAGGTTCGAATATTGATATGAGCGATTATGAGAGTGGCATATTCACCATAAGGTTCCTCAAAGTGAATTAGATCTTTATCCACATACTCGTCCTTCACGACCCACCAAAACTGGCCTTGGCTAACAAGACGCTGCACCCAACCGCTTACCGCGGTTGAGTTCCGCTCCATTTTTGGTAATTCTATCTTCAACCCAAAATCTCACACTGGCCCACAACGGTCGCGGCTGGTGTGCTTTACGTTAGGCTAAATATGAATCCTACTCGAACCCACATATTCAAATCCATCGCTATTGCTATACTTCTGGCAGTTCTATGGCTCTGCTGCATCTTTGTTTTAGAGTTGATCGAAAGTAGTCAAAATAAGGACATTCATTATTGGTTAGCTGTCAGTACAAACATCCCGTTTTTACTTTATCCATTATATTTGTCCTACGTTTTTTGGAAATCAGATGTACTCAAGATTAAGCGCAGCATGATCCTTTTTTCATCTATTGTCTTATTCGTAGTCTTATCTATTTCGTCTCTCCAAATTCAGGAGTCCTATATGCAGAATTCATCATATGCAAGTTTAGCCCTCTCCTTGTTGGCTCTAATCCTCCCATTGCTGCTCCCTATCACCTTCTATCGATGGGCCATAAATCGCCTTGCCTAACAAGGCGCTGCACCCAACCACTCACCGTGGTTGAGTTCCGCGTCTCTCTCTGGTAATTCTCACTTTAAACCCACAGCACACTTCCTCGGCAGAGTTCGTGGTTGGTGTGCTTTACGTTCGCTTAAATATGCGCATCCACAGCCAACGAAAACTAAAAGCAATCAATCCTACGTGTGACTATTACCCTAACGGTTCCACAATCGAGGAGTGGCAGTCTTTACGCAAAGAAATAGAAGATTTCACATCAGAACTTAATAAGAGGTTTTCCAATGGCTTTAAACTTTCAAGCCCTGGATGTATTCAAGATGCAACATACGGTGCTGAAATTTACTTACCTACTAATTTAATCATAGGATCAGATGCTATCACGCCATGTATAAGAGTTAGTAATCACGGTAAATTATACATCGTTACAGTTTCACGCAGAATTACAGAAGTGAGCTTCCCCACGGATTTCGGTCAGGGAGTGTCTAAATTATTGGTAGGTTAGTTAGGCGACTT
>NZ_JBHUJB010000001.1:0-1938 GCF_042683245.1 Rubritalea tangerina | reverse complement strand
CAAGCCTATCCGACTTTTCCTGACTACTTTAAAACACCGAAAAACCGCTTAAGTCCGTGCCATTCCCGACTGCCCGAATTTCCGATCTATAGTATGACCTTTACCGTTTTGTATCTGGATTGAATCTCTAGATAATAAAGTAATACTCCACCCTTCTGATAGTTCGAAATCAAGAGTCCTACCAACACTATGTTGCCCAATTCTGTCACGCACAGATTCATCAACTGTTATTTCGCTGTAACGTAGAACCCCGTCAATTTCTTTAACCTCAACGGACCTGTAATCATCTATTTGGTAAACGCCAATATCCGTAGCTACATACGGGTATGTTGGGATTGGAGTTATAGAGCTTGTATTCCAATACGCTCCAATAATGAGAGCTATGATTAGACTTGGTATCAATATATAAGTTTTTTTCATATTTATATCTTACCGAACGTAAAGCACACCGCACCGCTGACGGGGGGATGTACTGTGATTTATTGTTTACGGATTGAGGGTTGGAAGAGGGGAGCGAAGCTCAACCGCGGTCAGCGGTTGGGTGCAGCGTCTTGTTCTCCAGGCAAAGGCAGTTTACTTGAGCCTTGAATGCCAATAGCCGGGTAAACGTCTACTGGCAGCAATAGCTACAACAACTAATGATTCATCTCGAATGATGTATGCTACGTAATATGGAAATACCGGGCAATTGATACGTCTATAGCCATCAGGGCGGAGACGCCAGAGGTATGGTGCATTAGCTGCTGTGTGAAGTATATCAGCTATTTCGTCACCGAATCGCTTACCTAAACCCTTTTCTTTAGATTCGTAGTAATCGGCTGCATCAAATAGGTCGGCCTCAGCTTCTGAGGTAAACTCAACGGGAATCATGAAAGTCTCTGCTCAAGTTTGCTGAAAACTTCTGAAGCTGGGATTCTCTTCGTTTGGTTGCTATCAACAAGATTGATTCTACGAATGATTTCAGAATTCCAAGCAGCATCGGTATCAGAGTTACGTGACGGCTCAGAACTACGTAATACTCGGTTAAGTAACGTAATTCTTTGATCTTCTGGTAACTGAAGCACTTCGTGCTCTAGTGATGAAAGTCTGCTCATGTGAACAGTCTACCCACGTGTTTTAGGATAGCCAGTGATTTTTTTAGGAGAACGTAAAGCACACCGCACCGCTGACGGGGATGTACTATGATTTATTGTTTACGGATTGAGGGTTGGAAATGGTGAGCGGAGCTCAACCGCGGTCAGCGGTTGGGTGCAGCGTCTTGTTCTACAGAATGGTGCTATCGATGGTTTCCAACTGGATGGAAAATTATCTTTCGTAAAGGATCGTAGATTTCTGCAGCTGTGTAGCAAGGTCGTTCTATCACAGGTCATTTAGATTGAGCTGTCGACGTCGAGGATCTCTGAAAGTGATGCGAACCTAAAAACGTGATTTGGCTCATCGTATGGAAGGCCGAGAGTTCTGGGAGTCATACCCAGCTATGCGAGTTAGGAGTAATGATCATGAAGTTCACGATGATGAACCTCCAGAGTCCCGCATACACAGCCTCTGTGTGACCATGGCAACTTCTAGGCCGCAGAAGTTACCTAAAGCAACTAGATGCTGTCTCGTCTATATAGGAATAGTAGTGGAGCACTCTGCAATGGGTCTATCCAGTAGAACGTAAAGCACACCGCACCGCTGACAGGGGAATGCACTTTGATTTATTGTTTACGGATTGAGGATTGGAAATGGTGAGCGGAGCTCAACCGCGGTCAGCGGTTGGGTGCAGCGTCTTGTTATACAGGCAGAGTCGATTTAGAAAGGCATACTAAGTATGATCGACTCAACAAAACAGTCAGTCGTGAATGGCACGGACTTAAGCGGTTTTCCGTGTAGCCCCTCTATGCGGGATTTCTCTAAAGGTTTTACGACTTGAGGTGAGTAATTGATAGTTTTTGG